>JAMFRX010000476.1 GCA_026224995.1 Puia dinghuensis | reverse complement strand
TGGTGCTGCCGCCGCCGTCCCTGCCAAAGAGCAGGATGGCGCGAAGAACGCCCTTGGCGTCGATGCCGGAATGCTCGTAGAAGCGTTCGTCTTCGGTAGACACCAGCGCATGGATCACGTTGGGTGAGATGTCTTTGTAGGCCACGTCCAGGCGGTTACCCTTGGAAGTGTAATATTTTCCCATAGAGCTGCCATCGGCCGCATATACTTCGGAGGCCAGCACGAGGGTAGGGTTCTCCAGCTCGTGCAGGGAGGGCAATTGACCGAAGGCCCCCATGGCAATAAGGGTGATAAAACCTATGAAGGCTACCAGGCCTGAGAAGAAGACGATCCAGAAGACGCGGATGGCTTTTTTCATACTGTATATGCAATAACGTCTAAGATCGGGAATTCGCGTAAGGAACGCATGAAAAAATTCCTTAAAACACCCGTTCTTTTATCCGGTTCATAAAAGATTCACGGAATTTTTCGCTGATAGGGATCTGCTTGGTTCCGATGAAGACCTGGTTATCACGGATGGAGTCCAGGCGGGCGATGTTGACGATGTAGGAGTTATGGACCCGGGCAAAGGAGGAGGAAAGCTGTTCTTCGATGTCTTTGAGCCGGCGGTAGATCAGCAGCTTTTGGGTGGGCGTTACGAGGCGGGCATATTCTTTTTCCCCTTCGAAATAGAGGATATCCCTGAGGAGGACCTTGTGCAGCATCCTGCCCGACTTGATAAAGAAGTAGTCTCCTTCGGCGGAGGGGCTGGCCGTTTCGGCCGCGGGCGCTTCGGGCCGGGCGTAGTGGGCTTCGATCTTCTGCATGGCTGTGTAGAAGCGTTTTAGGGTGATGGGCTTCAGCAGGTAGTCGATCGTATGGAAGCCGTAGCTATCGGCCGCGTATTCGGAATAGGCGGTGGTGAAGACGATGCTCACCGATGGGGGCAGCAGGGCTGCCATCTCCATGCCCGTGAGGTGCGGCATGTTGATGTCGAGGAAGATCAGGTCTACGGGATTAGCCTTGAGCAAGGTCAGGGCTTCGCGCGCGTCGTAGCATTTGCCGGAGACCTCCCAACTGGTATTCTGCCGGATGAACATCTCCAGCAGGTTGACGGCATTGGGTTCGTCGTCTACGATAAGACAGCGTAGGTTCATACGAGCGGAATTTTTAGGTAAGCCTGAAAATGAGTGGCCGTCCGGGTAGTGGTCAGCACGAACCGGGGGCCGTATAGCAAGTTAAGACGTTTTTCCAGGTTATGGAGCCCGAAGCCGGGTTTGGTGGCGGGCGGCGGGTCCAGGGGAAGGACGTTTTCGGTGCTGAACAGCAGGCTGTCGCCTTCCCGCACCAGGGAGAGATGAATATGATTGCCTTCCGCTCCGCGGTCGATGCCATGCTTGAAGAGGTTTTCGACGAACGTCATCAACAGCATTGGCGGCAGGAAGAGCTCTTCTTCATAGCTCTTATGAAAAGTGGTGTTGACGCCATGGCGGATGCGGATCTCCTCCAGGGCGATATAATTCTCCAAGAACTTGACTTCGGTGGCCAGGGATACTTTCTCCTTGGGGCTTTCATCCACGAAGTAGCGCATGATGTCCGAGAGGCGGCCGATCAGCAGGGCGGTACGGGGCGCTTCGCGGTAGGCTTCGTAATAGATATTGTTGAGGGTATTGAAGAGAAAATGCGGCTGGACCTGCGACTTCAGGAGGTTGAGCTCCGCCTGGCTCTTCTGTTCCAGCATTTGCTCTGCCTGGCGCTTTACCCGGAAGTAGGCCAGCGCGATGCGGAAGACGAAGCTGAGCATGAAGCTGACGATGCCGGCGAAGGAAACGTAGAGGAAAGTAGCCTGGTTAAGGGGCTCCGGCGTCTTGGCGAAGAAATGGTTGTATACCGATACGGCGATCAGCGTATGGGCGATGCCGGCAGCGGTCAAAAGGGCAAGGGATGCGAGCACATACCACACGAACTGTCCTTTTTCGTAGAGCCGGGGAAACAGGAGGCTGATATTGCCGTAGATGATGAGGGCGTAGAAGAAGCAATTGATGCCGCTGCTGGAGAGCGCCTGGAAGAAGGGGTCTTCCGGCAGGTAGGTCAGCAGGTTAAGCAGGAACACGAATCCCCATACCAGGAATTGCAGCTGCACCGGGGTAGCCTTACTGAAGAAAATGCGCATTTGCGAAGATAATATCCTTTTGGCCTTGGAGGGTAGGGTTTCAACGAGGGATGGATTTAATTCAATGGTTGAAATTGGGCTTTTTCGGCCGGATGAGTCGGTTTTATATGATCTATGTAATAGAAATATTTTAAAATCACCCCGTTTAAGCTGCAAAACTGCGAAATATTTATGAACAGGGTATTTGGTGCTATGGTTTTAAACGGCTGGCAGTTAAAGTATTATGGGTGTATTTTATAAACATAATGCTTATTTAATATACGTTAATCCTCTGGAGGTACTCGAATTTTACATATCTTTAGATTGGTATTAAATATATTGATATTTTATTAATATGAAAACGGAGACTATGACCAAACTCACACTAAAGCGCATTTTACCCTTCATTGTTTTAGCTGCTGTCGCAGTCGCGGCGATCTTTATTCCGAGCTTTAAAGTCGGGCAGGATGACGGTAAATACAGTGCTGCCGATATTACCTGGCTGTTAGTAGCGACGGCCCTGGTATTCCTGATGACGCCGGCCCTTGCCTTCTTTTATGGCGGGATGGTGAACCGGAAGAACGTGCTGTCCACGATGATGAAGAGCGTTGTGGCGGCCGGAGTTGTTGGGGTGCTGTGGATCGTGGTGGGGTACAGTCTGTGTTTTGGCGATTCCATTCATGGGTTCATTGGCAATCCCATGACCCATTTGTTTTATAAAGGTGTCGTATCGGGTCCGGCCTGGTCGCTTGCGCCGACGATCCCCAAGAGCCTGTTCTCGATGTTCCAGCTTATGTTTGCGATCATCACTCCCGGGCTGGTAGTAGGGGCCATTGCGGAGCGCATGCGTTTCTCCGCCTATGTTCTTTTTACGGTATTGTTCAGCCTGCTGGTCTATGCGCCGCTTGCGCACTGGAGCTGGCATCCGGATGGCTTCCTGGCCAAGATGGGCGCCCTGGACTTTGCCGGCGGTACGGTCGTGCATATTTCCGCAGGCTGTGCGGCTCTTGCCGGCGCGCTTGTGCTTAAAAGAAGAAAGAGTCATATCAACCGCGAGGAGTCGCGCCCTGCCAATATCCCTTATGTGCTGATCGGCACCGGTTTATTATGGTTCGGCTGGTTTGGCTTCAACGCCGGTTCGGCTTTCGGGGCCAACCAGCTTGCGATATCCGCCTTCTCCACCACCAATACGGCGGCTGCTGCTGCCGGTCTTTCCTGGATGTTCTTCGACGTCCTTAGGGGTAAGAAGCCTTCGGTAGTAGGATTTTGTGTAGGCGCTGTAGTAGGGCTGGTGGCGATCACTCCCGCTGCGGGGTATATCGCGGTGCCACAGAGCATTTTTGTAGGGGTGCTGGCGGCAGTGATCTCCAATATGGCCGTTCACTTCAAGGCCACCAAGACCGTGCTGGACGACACCCTGGATGTGTTCCCCTGTCATGGTATCGGCGGGATGGTAGGGATGCTGCTCACGGGTGTCTTCGCTACTAAGGCTGTCAACGAGCTCGGCGGCGCCAACGGCCTGCTGTATGGCAACCCTTCGTTCTTTCTCATTCAGCTGAAAGCTATGGCTTGCGCGGTAGGTTATAGCTTTACGGTTTCCTGGCTGATCTTTAAGTTCATCAACTTTATCGTTCCGCTGCGGGTAAGCGAAGAAGACGAAGAGGAAGGGCTCGATGCCAGCCAGCATGACGAGAAGTATACCCAGGGTACGCTGCTGGTAGCTACGCCTAAGGGGTTGGAAGAGCATGAGATCATGTAAGCTTATTCATATAAAAAGAAAAAGGCCGGCGTCAGCCGGCCTTTTTCTTTTTCTCCATTTTGGGTAAGTATTTGTCTGGCATCCGCTGTAACCTTGTCGAAAAAAAATGGACAACAATTGGAGCGTTTTCCGGCTGCGGGTGAATATCCGCGTGCCGGTGGATAGGGCTTATACAGCCTGGGCCACGTCGGCGGGGCTCGAATCCTGGTTCCTTCGCCGGGCGGTCATAGGCAGCCGGACGGGTGATGAGCCGATCCAGCCAGGCGATGAGTACGCCTGGTACTGGCATGGCTATCCCGACGACGTCGTGGAGAAGGGGACGATCACCGCCGCCAATGGGCGCGATCATTTTGCCTTTACGTTCTCCCTGGGCTGTCCTGTGAGCATCAGTTTATATCGGGAATGCGAGGAGACGATCGTAGAGCTCGTGGAGAGCGGGCTGCCTACCGATGAAGGGACGATGCTGCGACATTATGTTGGGGATTCCAGGGGGTGGATCTTCTATCTCACCAATCTGAAGTCGGTGCTGGAGGGAGGGCTGGATCTGCGTAACCGCAATCCGCAGCTGACGAATGTGATCACGGCGTGAGGTGGCCATTTTGCCTATAGGCCGTGGGCGAACAGCCAAAGTTTTGGCGGAACACCCTGCTGAAGGTAGGAAGGCTTTCGAAGCCGGTGAGCTGGCCAATTGCCGAGATGCTTTCTTCGGTCTGCAGGAGCAGTCGCCGGGCGGCCTGCAGGCGGGTATCTATAAGGAAGCGGTGGGGGGTGGTTCCATAGCAATCCCGGAACATCCGCAGGAAGTGCTGGGGGTTTTGGGCGGCGATCTTCGCCATATCATCCAGCGTGACCGGCGAGGCGAAGTTGGCTTCTATCCATTCCCGGGCCAGCGACAGTTGCTTGAACAGCTGCACCCGGGTGGTCTGGCGCAGCACGGGCAGCTCTTGTGCCGCGCTGGCTGCCGCGGTGGCCTGGCCGAAGAGCTCCGCCAGCAAGCCGCGGATGAGGCCATCGGCTTTTAGGGCGGCGAAAGAAGAGCAGCTGTCGCGAAGGCCCGCCAGCCATTGCAGGCGTTGCTGCAGCCGCTCCGTAAGCGGGTGGATACGTTCGAGCCAACACCAGTCGACATTCTTTGTCGCCAGCGCTTCGGCCGTCAGCGCGGTATGGAAGAAGAGGAACAGGGGTTGCACGCCGGGATAAGGGAGATGGACGCTGAGCCGGCTACCCTGGTTGAGGAGCAAAAAAGATCTTGTATCGAGGGTTTCCCTTTGGCGGTTGACGGTATAGTGTCCGCTGCCTGATAGCATCGTGAGGATGCCCATACCGGGGATATGTTCCGGGCAGGCATAGGGGGCCGTCGTCGTTTCGGTAAAAAGCATATGATCGGGGAAGGCGAGGGCCTGTCCGGCAGAAAAAAGAAGATCCGGGTGGGGGAGCCGCCGGAAAATCATAGCAGCTTTTTTTAAAAGATGAAGATAGTATCTTTGCCCCGTTCGCAACACCGCTATTTTATGATCACACAAAACGTATTGGACGAAGCAAGGAAGCTGTGGGATTATCACCATATGCATCATACCCCCGCCCAAACGGACTGTATCCTGGCCCTGGGAAGCTATGATCTCCGGGTGGCCGACAGGGCCGCGGACCTCTACCTGGAAGGCTGGGCGCCAATCCTGATCTTTTCCGGCGGCCTGGGCGTTCTCACCAAAAAGGCATGGACGGAACCGGAAGCAGACAAGTTTGCGCGTATCGCCCTCGACAAAGGCGTGCCCGCTGAGGCTATCTTTATCGAGAACAAGTCTACGAATACAGGTGAAAATATTCTTTTCACCCGGCAGTTGCTGGAAGACAAGGGGCTACATCCGCATTCCTTTTTACTGGTACAGAAGCCTTATATGGAACGGCGGAGCTATGCTACTTTCAAAAAGCACTGGCCGGACAAGGAGCTGATCGTTGCTTCGCCTATCATAGCGTTTGAAGACTACCCGACGGAGGACCTGCCCATGGAGAAGGTTATCAATAGCATGGTGGGCGATCTGCAGCGGATACGCATTTATCCCGCCAAAGGGTTTCAAATAGCACAGGAGATACCGGATGAGG
>JAMFRX010000475.1 GCA_026224995.1 Puia dinghuensis | reverse complement strand
GGGGCAGCTCTATACGACGCCGTGGAAGTCCCTGCTCATCAAAGGCATCGAGGAGCAGGACCTTTCGCATTGGGAATACGTGCTGGGAAAACACCGCGTGAATGTCCGGCATGCCAGCAACGAGCTGAACTGGCAGGTAGAAGACTGTTGCGTCGAGGGGCTGCGGCTGAAACGCTATCTTGTCCGGCAGCTGGACCAGGACGATATCCGGACGGAAGGCCTGACCTTTTCCATCAAGATGCAAGGAGGCTCGGGATTGTCGGGGTCGGTGATCATCCGGCGGCAGGAGGGCATCCGGCCGGATCAGCAGAAGCTCCTGGACCGCTATTCCATCTGGCACACCCCGGACATGAATGCGCACAGCCGGGAGCCGATCTTGTACCGGAAGGACCTCGAGAAGGAGCATCTCTTCCCTTACCTGGTTTCGCTATGCAAGACCTTTTATCAGCGAAGGAGCGAAGAGCAGCCGGCGCTGCTGTCCACCGATGCTGCCGGGCGCAGGGCTGCGGCTTCGGCTCCGATGAAAGCCTCCTTTCAGTGTAGTCACTGCCTCACCGTCTATGACGAGCAATATGGCGATCCGGAGCAGCAGATAGCCCCCGGGACACCCTTCCTGCAGCTGGGTGGCGGATACGTTTGTCCGGTATGCGGCGGCCCCGGCAGCGATTTCAGCCCTATGGAAAAAACCCCTGAATTCAAGGGTGACTGTCGTACCTTTATAGAACGTTCAAACAGGTGATGGAAGTGATAAAAGATAAATATGGAAGGGGGTTCCGCACCCTGCGGGTCAGCCTGCTGCAGCAGTGTAACTTAGGTTGCGTCTATTGCGTCGCAGGAGAGGAAGACGGCAAGCAGGCCAGTGCCGGAAAAGAAGGCCTGCTGGAAGCGAGCGACCTGCTGGCCATCATCCGGCGGCTGCATGGTCAGCTGCAGCTGGAGAATATCCGGTTAACGGGCGGCGAACCCCTGCTGTATCCGGGGCTGGCCGGGCTGATCAGCGGTATTCGGGCGGCGGGCATCCCGGCCATCAGGCTCACGACCAATGGCTTCCTGCTTGGAAGGCAGGCGGTCCAGCTGAAAGCGGCCGGGCTGGAAGCCCTGAACGTGTCGCTGGATGCGGTAGACGAAGACGTATTCTTCAGGATCAGCAGACGCCATTCGGCGAAGCGGGTCATCGAAGGCATTGATGCGGCCGTGCAGGCAGGGCTTAACGTCAAGCTCAATGCCGTAGTGATGAAGGGCGTCAACGACTCCCAGATCATGCCTCTGCTGGACTTCGCTTTTTCCCGCGGCCTGCGCATCCGATTCCTGGAGGTGATGGCCATGGGGCATTTGCACAACCAGGCCGGGCAATACCTGGTGTCGCAGGAAGAGATCCTGGAGACCATCGGCCGGCATCACCGGCTGGAACCGCTGCCTAGGGCGCTATCGGCTACTGCGCGTTACTGGAAAACGGAGGCGGGACATGTCTTTGGGATCATCGCCAATGAGAGCGAGCCCTTTTGCCGGGACTGTGACCGGCTTCGGCTGGACAGCAGCGGTAATATATATGGCTGTCTTAGCAGCAACCAGCCCATCAGGCTAAGCCTGCAGGAAGCGGAGGAAGAGTGGAACGGGAAGCTGGAAAGGGCCTTGTTGCAGAAACAGGCCCTGCGCTTTACCGGTAGTGAGCTGAGCATGCTCCGGATCGGGGGGTGAACCAGGTAACATGGCGGCCGGGCCAACAGGGGGCAGCCAGGTAGTTAGCGGGCAGGCCACCGGGGCAGCACGAAACAGACAATGAAAATTCACGTATACGCCGGGCTGAAAGACTACTTTCAGCCGGAATTCGAGGTCGAGAGCGTCGTCCGGAATACCGACGAGCTCAAAGCGGTGTTGGTGACCATCAATGACAAGGCGGAGGCGATGCTCTCCTCCTGTCGTTTTGCCGTGGAAGAAGGATTCATCAACAACGAATACAAGCTGAACCAGCATGACACCATCGTCATCATTCCGCCCAGCAGTGGTGGATAAGGGGGGCGCCGTGCTTAGCGCCGGCCCCATTGACATGTCCGGCCTGCTGGCAGGCGCCCATCATCCGGGCGCAGGCGCCGTCGTGCTGTTCAGCGGAGAAGTGCGGGACAGCAACCGGGGGAAGGCCGTGGCCTTCCTGGAATACGAGGCCTATGGCCTGATGGCCCAGAAGGTGATCGCGGAGATCCTGGTTACCGCAAGGGAAAAGTGGTCGCTGCATATTGCCGTGGCCCAGCATCGCACCGGCAAGGTCGCGGTGGGCGATACGGCCGTCGTCGTCATCACCGCCTCTGCGCATCGTAGCGAGGCCTATGCCGCCAACAGATACATCATCGACCGCATCAAGCATGAGGCGCCGATCTGGAAATGTGAGCACTATGCGGATGGGACGCAGGAATGGGGCAACAACTGCAATTGTCATAGCGTCACGGGGGACCCCAGCAGGCATATTTATGAAAGCCACGGCTGATCCGGCGCCGACAGGGCTCCTGGGCGTCGTCCTATCTGGCGGCGAGAGCCGGCGCATGGGCAGGGACAAAGGGCTGCTGCCGGTATCCGCTGCGGGCCTGCACAAAGATCCGGCCGGCAGAGCCCCCGGGCACGTGGACAATGCCGCGGGGCACGTGGAAGGAGCCACCGGGCACCAGGATGCAGCCTCGGCGAGGCCCTGGGCATTGGTCATGGGGGATAAGCTACAAGCGCACCACCTGCCGGTGGTGTATTCCATCAACGAAAAACAGCTGGGGGCCTATTCGGCCCTCCTTCCTGCGGAGAGCCTGATCGTAGACGAGGGGGGATGGCCCGGTCCATTGAATGGGCTGCTGAGCGTACACCGGCGATTTCCGGGCAAAGATCTGTTGGTGGTAGCCTGTGACATGCCGGATCTCGATAGCCTTACCATCGGCGCGCTGATCGATGTCTACCAGGGAGAGCGCTTGTCGACCACCCACGGATCGTCGGACTTCTTCGTCTATGAAGAAGCGGGTGTCTTGCAACCTTTTTGCAGCATCTACCTGGGTAGCGCGCTGGCGGGCGCTATGGACAGGCCGCAGGATGGCAGCTTGCAGGGCCTGTTCCGTACGGGGCAGGTGCGGCGGTTAGCCGTCACCGATCCGGCGGCCTTCAGGAACTACAATGCTTTATAATACTTTAAAATGAAGAGGCCATCTATCATTAGATGGCCTCTTTGTTTCAATTAATTATAACCCGGGTTCTGGGTGATATTGGGATTGGCGGTCTCCTCCGTCACTGGTATCGGGAAGATCAGGGCAATATTTCCCGGAGCCACGGCGACGAGGGTCTGCGGGTTCTGGTTGCCGATCTTGGTGAAGCTGCGGCCCAGGCGCAAGAGGTCCCAGAAGCGCGAGCCTTCGAAGGCCAGCTCCTTCCTTCGCTCGATCAGGATATCCTCCAGCACCTGTGGCCCGCTGTCGCTCCAGCCGGCGAAGGAGGGATCCCTTTGCGTGGCTACCATATTCAGGTACTTATTGGCGTTGGTGATATCCCCCGCGTTGTAATAGGCTTCCGCGGCGATCAGGATGATGTCGGCGAGACGGAGGACCTTGGTGTCGTCCTTATCCCCGCTGCCTGCGGCATTGGAGTATTTATAGCACAGGTTGATATTCCCGAGCTGACCGTTCCTGTAGCCTGCGGGTGCGCGGACGCAGAGGCCCTTGCGCACGTCGGTGGCGGAGTATAGGGAGTACAGCGTGTCCGTGGCCATCATGTCGCCATAATCACCGCCCAGCTGAAGGTAGATGGCTCCGATCTGGTCGAACCCGTTGTTGGTGGCCAGGTCGCTGGCTACTTCGAACAGGGTCTCGTTACGGCCGCCGGTTCCCTGTACGGTTGGGTTGGCCCAGTAGCCACCGGGAGAATAGGTCGAGCTGGAAGGCGCCGTTCCCAGGCTGCCCGACGGACTGACGTAGGCGGTAGGAGAGAGGAGCACCCAGCCGCTGTTGTTGATGACGTCCAGCGCGGTACTAAGCGCATCGGGCCAGTCGCCCATGGTCTGATAGACCCTGGATTCCAGCGCACGGGCGGCGTACTTCGAGAAATAAGCGGTCCCCCGGGTCTCGGTCATCATAGAATAAGCCGTCTCCAGGTCGCTGATCACCGCCGTATAGACATCTTTGACGGTGCCACGCGCCGGCAGCTTCAGCGGGTTATAGACCGTGTCAGTTATCACCGGGATGCCAGGATCTCCGGGCGCCAGCGTATAAGGATGGCTGTAATTACGAACCAGCTCGAAATGCATGAGCGCCCTGACCGCATAGGCTTCACCGGTATACTGGGTTATATTGGCGCTACTGGCGGCCAGGTGTGTATTTATGACCGTATTGGCGTATTTGATCGCGATATAGCTCTGGGCCCAGACGGCTGAGGCATAGGCATCGTTGTTCGCAAATGCATAATTGTTCATAGACAGGTATCGGCCTGAATTGGCAGTCGTCACGAAGATATTATCGCCCATGAGATCGCCTTTGACCGGCAGTGTCCGGCCGTAGAGGTCGGTGTTGCGCAGCTGGCTGTACATCCCCGTGTTGGCCACGAGCAGGTCGGCTTCCGATTGGATAGCCGTCGACAGGGGCAGGGCATTGTATGGATTCCTGGTTAAAAAATTCTTGGTGCAGGAGGAAAGCAGCAAGACCCCCGCGGCAACGATGAAGTGTGGTATTTTGAATTGCATGTTTAAGATGTTTTAGCGTGAATTAAAAACCGATGTTGATGCCGGCGGTCACGGCTTTATTGTACAGCACGTTCAGGTTAGAGGTTCCGGCGGTGGTAGTCGTCCCATTTTGATTCTGGCCGGCGAAGCTGGAGCTGCCGCCCTGTTCGGGATCGATGGTCAGGTTTTTGTCATACGTCTTGGTGAACAGGTTGGTAGCGCGGACGTAGATGCGGAGGCTGGTCATATGCAGGCTTTTGGCGATGCCTGGTGGGATGCTATAGCCCAGGGATACATTCCTTAAGCGGATATAATCCCCCTTGTACAGGAAGCGGGTGCTGGTGGAATTGGAAAAATTCGCGGAGTTGTACACCAGCTTTGGCACATTGGTCTTGTCGCCGGGCTTCTGCCAGCGCTTGAGGTCAAGGCTGTACTTGCCATAGGTGGGGCTTACTTCATCGGTGAGATAAAGCGCCCACTGGTCCCATACATAATTGCCATAATTGTAATAGAGGTCGGCCGAGAGGCTGATGCCTTTATAGGTAAAGGTATTGGTCAGGCCGCCATAGTATTTGGGATTGGCGCTCTTGCCTTCGTGGATGCGGGCGGCGGCGTTGTAATTGGAGGTAGTGGCCTTTTTGGTAGAATCGGTATACCAGAGCGGGTTACCCGTAGCCGGGTCTACACCGGCCCATTTGCGCATGTACCAGGTATTGATGTCGTTGCCTTTTGCAACATAGAACTGCCCGTTGACGATGACCGGTTGCGGGGTCTTGCCGATCTCATTCTTGTTGTGCGTAATGTTCAGGCTGATATCCCAGCTGAAATCTCGGGTAAGGACCGGAGTGGCATTGACCGTGAACTCAAGGCCTTTGTTGCTCATGGTACCGAAATTTTCGATGATAGTGCTAAAGCCGGCTGTCTGAGACAGCGGTACAGGAAAAAGCAGCTTGGAGCTTTCCTTGTCGTAGTAGTCTACGACGAAGCTCAGCCGGTTGCCGAACAGCGAGGCATCCACGCCAACATCGGTCTGGTTGTCTTTTTCCCAGGTTAGGTTGCTGTTCCCGAGCACGTCGAAGCCGCCGCCGGGCTGGTTATTGTAATTGAGAGAAAAGCCGGCAGGAGTATTGCCGAAACCGAGCTGTTGAAGATAGGTGTAGTTTCCGAACTCGGAGTTGCCGGTGCTACCCCAGGAGGCCCGGAATTTCAGGTTGCTGAGCCAGGTAACCGGCTGCATGAAGTCCTCCTTCGTGAGATTCCAGGAGAAGCCGACGGCGGGGAAATTTCCGTATTTATGCGAAGGTGGGAACCGGGAAGAACCGTCGCGCCGGAAATTGGCGGAGAGAATGTATTTCTCGTCCCAGTTGAGGGTCAGATTGGAATACACTGCGGCAAAAGAATAATCCGAGCCGTTGGTATTCACCACCGTTGGGGTGGAGGCATTGATCGTGAGGTCCAGCCGGGGGGTGGAGAAATTCTGGGCGTTGTCCTGGATAAAAAAGGCCTTGGACAGGATGGACTCATAGCCCAGTTTGGCGTCGGCGGTGAAATTCTTTGCCTTGCTGATCGCGAAATGATAGTCGGCCTGGTTGGTCCAGTCCCAGAGGAAGTATTGGGCGTAGTCGGATAAGCCGCGACCATTGGAGGCTTTGCCATCGCCATGGTAAGGGTTGTCGTATTCATAATCGTTGAGTGTCGTGTACTGGACGCCCATCTTGGAAGTGAACTTCAGGTTGTCGAGGATGCTGTATTTTGCCTGGGCGCTGCCGACACCGTTGAATTGTCCATTGGAGTGGACATTGTTCTTGACGATGTAGAGAGGGTTGTAGACGCTGGAGAACCCGGTATTGTTCGTGTTGATATTCAGGGAACCGTCCGGGTTATAAGGATTCTGCGTCGGCCGCAGGAAGAAGATATTCATCACGGGGTTGCCGAAGAAGCTGCCGTTGCTTAGCGTACCATGAGACAGGAGGTAGGAGGGCTGGAGGTTGAGGGAGAGACTGAGCTTTCCGGAGGTATGGTCGACCTTCATCAACGAGGACCAGCGGGTGAGATCGTCCCCGATGGAAGCGGCCTGTTGCTTAAAGTAGCCCCCCGAGATAAAAAAGGTCGTTTTACCTTCTCCGCCCTGGGCCGAGATATTGTATTGCTGTTGCGTTCCGGTCCGGGTGACCAGCTTTAGCCAATCGGTGTTGACGGTACCATCGCCGTAGAGCGCCGCCGAGGAATCCGCTGCTCCCTGGGTCTTGCCGGCATTGATGAAGCTTTCTTTGTAAAGGGAGAGCCAGTCGTTGGATTGAAGCGGCACCGCGGCGGAGGGCAATTTTCCAAAATGGTTGGTGCCGGCTTCCGCGGTCACCGAGAATTGCGTTTTTCCCGTGCGGCCATGCTTGGTGGTGACCAGGATGACGCCGTTGGCGCCCCTTGCTCCATAGATCGAGGTCGCGGCGGCGTCCTTGAGAACGGAGACGGATTCGATATCATCCGGGTTCAGGTTGGCCAGGACATTGGTTGATGAAAGGATAGTCACGTTCTGAAGATCTCCGCTATTGATCTGGATGCCGTCGATGACGTATAGCGGCTGGGTGCTGGCCAGAAAAGAGCCGATCCCGCGAATACGAACCTGTACGTTGGCGCCGGGCTGGCCGCTGAAATCGGCGGCCTGCAAGCCCGCGGCCTTGCCCTGGAGCGTCTGATCGATGGAGGTAAAGGGCACATTGGCTACCCTGTCGCCGCCTACCTTCACGATAGAAGAGGTGAGATCGGCTTTTTTGGTGGTGCCGTAGCCTACAACGACCACATCTTGCAGGTCTTTGTCGGATGCGGAGACGAGGGAGACGGCAATCTCTGTCTTGTTACCGATAGGAAAATCGGTAGTGCTGAAGCTGACGGAAGAAAAGGTCAGGGTTTTGTCGGCAGCCCCGAGGGTCAGGGTAAAGGTGCCATCTGCCTGGGTGCTGGTACCCCGGGAGCCACCTTTTACGACGACGGTAACATTGGCGAGGGGGTTGCCCTTGTCATCTGTCACTTTTCCGTGAATGGTTCTGGATTGTGCGAACGCGTGTCCGAATAGCAGCAGGCAGCTGCTAAGGAGCAGGAGTAGTGTCCTCATTAGTGTTAGTTTTGGTTTATGAAAATAGAAGACTAATATAGGCAGGATAGACATTCAAAATTTATCGTATATATATAAGACGAAATAATTATATTTGATAGAATGCAAGGTTTAACTGGATTCTTTAGAGGGGTTTTTGATAATTAGGGGAGTTATTAGATGAATATGGGAATTGACAGGAGATTAAAATCGAATTAAAAACATTATAATTATTGATACTAAATAAAAAATTAGCGAATATTCCCGTTCGCATAGTAATAAACATGGGTTTTAGATAAATGTAAATATTTATAATGCTTGTGTGAAGGCAAAAAAAGACCGCCTGGATCAGGCGGTCGTCTTACAGGGGTAGAGTATATTAGTTCAGCTTTTTCTGCAGGTGCTGGTCGATGGCGTCGAGGAACTCTTCGGTATAAAGGAAGTGTTTGCCATGTTCGACCTTATTGCCGTGTACGCAGACAGCGAGGTCTTTGGTCATCTTACCGCTTTCCACCACTTCGATACATACCTCTTCCAGGGCGTTGGCAAAATCGATGAGCGCCTGATTGCCGTCCAGCTTGCCGCGGAAGGCGAGGCCCCGGGTCCAGGCGAAGATGGAAGCGATGGGATTGGTGGAGGTGGGCTTTCCGGCCTGGTGGTCGCGATAGTGGCGGGTCACCGTGCCATGGGCGGCTTCTGCCTCCATGATCTTGCCGTCGGGGGTGACCAGGACGGAGGTCATCAGGCCGAGGGAGCCGAAGCCCTGGGCTACCGAGTCGCTTTGTACGTCGCCATCGTAGTTCTTGCAAGCCCAGACGAAATTGCCATTCCATTTGAGGGCGCTGGCGACCATGTCGTCGATCAGGCGATGTTCGTAGATGATGCCTGCGTCTTTAAAGGCTTGTTTGAACTCCTGCTGATAGATGTCTTCGAAGATATCTTTGAACCGGCCGTCGTATTTTTTGAGGATCGTATTCTTCGTCGAGAGGTAGAGAGGCCATTTTTTGCTGAGGGCCATATTGAAACAGCTACGGGCGAAGCCTTTGATCGATTCGTCCGTGTTATACATGCTAAGCGCTACGCCGTCACCTTTGAAGTTGAAGACCTCGAAGGTCTGGGGCGCGCTGCCGTCTTCCGGTGTGAAGGTCATCGTGAGCTTGCCCTTGCCTTTGATCACGGTATCGGTTGCGCGGTATTGGTCGCCGAAGGCGTGCCTTCCAACGATAATAGGCGCAGTCCAGTTGGTCACCAGGCGGGGTACGTTCTTCATGACGATGGGCTCGCGGAAAACCGTTCCGTCCAGGATATTGCGGATCGTGCCATTGGGGCTCTTCCACATCTGCTGAAGATTGAATTCGGTTACGCGGGCTTCGTCGGGAGTGATGGTTGCGCATTTGATGCCGACGCCATATTGTTTGATGGCATTGGCGGCATCGATGGTCACCTGGTCTCCGGTCTTATCGCGGTATTCGACGCCCAGGTCGTAATATTTGATATCGATGTCCAGATAGGGGAGGATCAGCTTGTCCTTAATGAATTTCCAGATGATTCGGGTCATTTCGTCTCCGTCCAGCTCTACGACGGGATTGGTAACTTTAATTTTTTTGGCCATATTTCTGCATTTTTTACGCTAAAAGGATAGCAAACCTACTTCAATTTGACGAATGCGCATGGGCTTTTTTTGAAATTTAGCCTATGCGGCATTCGTCCGCTAAATGATGGCCCTTCGGGCATGGCAACGGTGTTGCCATATGGTCAACTAGGCAAAGTTTTCTTTTTTGTATGTTTGCAGCCTCTTAACTTATGTGATGCTTGAAATTTTGCGGCAATTCGTGTCGGGGTTCGTGGTATTGACCGATGAAGACTTTCAGCTATTAGCGGAAAGCATCGTGGTGCGCACTTTCGACAAGCGCGAGCAATTGCTGCGGCCCGGGGAAACAGAGCGCTATATGAATTTCGTGGTCTCCGGGCTGGTCCGCATGTATTTTTATAAAGGCCGGACCGAGGTCATCACCAATATCGCCAAGGAGCGGGAGCTGATAAGCAGCTCTGCCTCTTTCCTTTCCGGCGCGCCTTCCAATTATTACGTCGAGACCCTGGAGCCGACGACGCTGCTGTCGCTGACGCGTGAGCATCTGGAGCAGATCTATCAGCGGAATGTCCGGATCGAGCGACTGGGGCGGCTGATGATCACGCAGTTCGTCATGCAGAAAGAGGAGTGGGAGCATGAATGCATGCGGCTGGATACCCGCGAGCGGTTCCTTCGTTTTATAGAAAGGAATCCTGAGCTGCTGCAGCGGGTGCCGCAGAAGTACCTGGCGTCCTATTTGAACATGAAGCCTGAGACCTTTAGCCGGCTGAAACATTTGTTGAAGAAACGGCCGGTAACCCATAAACCATGAGCTCGATCGCATCATACAAGGAGGCCCTGGAAGGATTGCATCATTACCTGTCCCGCTTTGTCCCGCTGACGAAGCAGGAGTTCGGGCTATTCCTGCCCTATATCGAGATCCGGGAGTTCGAGAAGAAGGTGAAGGTTATCGACAAGGGGGAGATGGAACGTTACCTGAATATCATTGCCTGGGGGCTGGCCAGAAAATACCTGCCGGTCCGCAACAGGGAGATCACGGTTCAGCTGGCTTCGGAAGGGCATATCATTCATTCGGACCTTTCGTTCCATTATCGTACGCCCAGCAGCGCCGTCATCGAGACCATCGAGCCCACGACCTTCTTTTCCATCTCCTACGACAGCCTGCAGGAGCTGTACGATCAGTTTCCGAAGGCGGAACATTTGGGAAGGCTGCTTATCTCAGATCTGTTCGTGAAAAAAGACAGCCGCTATCATGATCAGCTTCTCAAGAATATCCGGGAGCGGTTCCTGGAATATGTGCGTACTCATCCTCAGATGCTGCAGCGGGTGCCGCAGAAGTATATCGCCTCCTACCTTAATATCAAGCCGGAGACCTTCAGCCGCCTCAAGCATTTGCTGCGGCCGGGCCGGCGATCATAGGCTGACCACCAGCACGGGGACCTTGAGCTCATGCCGTACGGCGTTGACCGTCTCCCCGAAGATAAAGTCTTTGAGTCCCGTATGGCCGTGGGAGCCGATGACCAGCATATCTGCGCTCTGCTCCCTGACGATACGGGCGATCTCGCGGCTCCGATGGCGAAAGCCCAGGGCCGTCGCGCTTTGCAGCCCCTTCTCCAGTAACAGGGCGGCATAGCGGTCGAGGCGTTCCTGGTCCTTGCGCGTTTCATAGTCATCGCTCTCTTTCCCCAGCATGCGGGCGGAGGCGCTTTCCACCACATGGATCAGCAGGTAACGGGCGTCTTTACCACCCTGACCGGCGGCATAGGCCAGGAGCTTCTCGTCGTGTCCGCTGAAGTCCAGGGCCACCGCGATATACCGGAAGGCCGGTGGCGTCCAGTCCTGCAGGGGGTCAGGCAAAGGATGCAGCTGCAGGGTGGCCAGGCGGCCTTTTCGCGGGATCCAGGGGTGCAGGCTGATATACAGGAGCAGGGCGATGGCGGCAAGGCTGGCCACGGTGATCACCGCCTTCCAGCCCAGATGGCCGGGCGCCGCCATGAAGGGCGCCACTTCTTCCACCACCAGCTTGGTATTAAGCCAGACCAGCAGGGCCGCGCAGATCCAGGCGAGGACCTTGATGACTGGCCGGATGGCGAACTCGCCCATGGCAGCCTTGTTGCTTACGAACTGGATGAGGGGGATGACGGCGAAGCCAAGCTGTACGCTCAGGATCACCTGGCTCAGCACCAGCAGGTTGTCGACCTGCGCTTCGCCGAACAGCAGGATCACTATGACGGCCGGGACGATCGCCAGGAGGCGCGTCAGCAGCCGCCGCACCCAGGGGTTGATCCGCAGCTGCAGGTAGCCTTCCATTACGATCTGACCCGCCAGCGTGCCCGTGAGCGTAGAGCTCTGCCCCGACATGATCAACGCGATAGCAAACAGCTTGGGGGCCCACTGGGATCCCAGCGCGGGCAGGAGGAGGTAAGCTTCTTTAATGGAGGCGACATTGGTCTTCCCCGTCTTGAAAAAGACGGTGGCGGCCAGGATGAGGATGGCCGCATTCACCAGGAAGGCGAGGTTTAGGGCCACGGCACTATCTAAAAAGTTGATCTTTAATGCCTTGCGGATATGGGCCGGGCCAGGACCGATCTTGCGGGTCTGCACCAGCGCGGAGTGCAGGTAGAGGTTGTGCGGCATCACCGTGGCGCCGATGATGCCGATGGCGATATAGAGCGCCTCTTTCCCATGCAATACCGGGATAAGACCGGAGGCGATGTCCCCCAGGGCGGGCCTGGCCAGCAGGATCTCTACCAGGAAGGAAAGGCCTACGACGGCGATCAGCCCGATGACGAAGGCTTCCATCCGGCGCATGCCCAGGCGTTGAAGGAACAGCAGCAGGAAGGTGTCGAGAACGGTAATGCAGACGCCATAGATCAGGGGCAGTCCTGTGAGCAGCTGGAGCCCGATGGCCATGCCAAGCACCTCTGCCAGGTCGCAGGCGGCGATGGCGATCTCGGCCAGCACGTACAGCGGAATATTGATATAGGCAGGGTAGACCTCACGATTGGCCTGGGCAAGGTCTCTGCCCCTGACGATCCCCAGCCGCGCCGCAAGGTTCTGCAGGAGAATGGCGATGAGATTGCTCATCAGCAGCACCCAGAGGAGCGAATAGCCGAAACGGCTGCCCCCGGCCAGGTCAGTGGCCCAGTTTCCGGGGTCCATATAGCCTACGCTAACCAGGTAGGCCGGGCCGAAGAAAACAAAGAGCTGCCGCCACCAGGACCTTTTCCGGGTAGTGTCGATGCTGCCGTGGGCATTACCGAGGCTAACGTCGTTCTGTCTGTGGTTCATCATCGTTTACCAATACATTTTTAGCTACCTGTGCGCTCAGGGTCACCGGCGGCCGGTTACGCACCTTTACTTCCAGGGAGTCATCGAAAGGAAATTTCTTGCGGATCTCCAGCCGGGTGCCCAGCTGGATGTGATTGTATTGAAGCACTTCCAGCATCTCCGGTGTCTGGCTGGCAACGCCGGAGACCTGCACTGTTTTACCCAGCGGCAGCTGGGACAGGCTCACCTGGCGTCGCACCGGCAGCCTGCCCTGGCTATCCGGGATAGGATCGCCATGGGGGTCGGCCTCGGGAAAGCCCAGGAAGGCGTCGAGCCGGTCGATCAGCTTCCTGCTGCCCACATGCTCCAGCTCTTCGGCGATCTCGTGCACCTCGTCCCAGCCGAACTGCAATTTCTTGACGAGAAAATATTCCCATAGCCGGTGCTTGCGAATGATCTGCACCGCGGCTTTGCGCCCCTCGTTGTTAAGCTTGAAACCCTTGTACCGCTCATAGTTCAGCAGCTTCTGCTCCTTGAGCTTCTTCAGCATATCGGTAACCGAGGCCGGACGGGTCTGCAACGCCGCCGCCAGGGCATTCGTCGTGACCATGCCCTGTTCCTGCTGGAGGTGGAAAATGGCCTTCAGGTGGTCTTCCTTGCTGACGGAGTATTTGATGTTTGGGGCCACTAAAATAAATTTTAGACAAATCTAAAAACAAAAATTAATAATTCAAGGTGGATTTTTGTTTATTTTTATCCGCGTAAATTGAGTTATGTACAAATGCCTGTTGTTGATCTTGATCCCTGTGCTGTTATTTTCGTGCAAGAGCAAGAAGGTGTCGCTCGCCCAGAATGATGAAAACGTGGAGATCACGGATTTCCTGGATTTCTTTCAACCTCTTAAGCTGCCCTACGAGGTGACCGATACGATCCTCCGGCGGAAAGAAGCGGAGACGGTAGGGATCAACTATAAGCTGTTCACTCGTTTTGTCCCGGATAGCATCCTGACCCGTTTCTTCGGCAAGGATCTGCATCCCCGGCTTTACGCCATCGGCAGGATCAAGGTGCCGGATGCGGAGAGCTATGTTTTTGTAAAAGCGACGGCCAAAGACCGCCGGGTCATGTACATCCTGTGCTTCGACAAGAAGGACCGCTTTGCCGCCGCCCGCGCGGCCCTCTATTCCGACAATACAACGGGCGTCACCGGCCGGGCCGATATGGACAATAAATACACCCTTACCCTCCTGCATCAGCGGAAGGGGCCGGACGGCCAGCTGTTCTATCATAAGGACGCCTATGTGTTCAACGAGGAAACGGGTTTCCTCCTTATCCTGACCGAATCCAATGAGAGCAAGTCCAACAAGCCTGCACCCGTCTTTAATCCCATAGACACCCTGGCGCACAAGCATAAGTTTTCCGGGGACTATGCCCAGGACAAGCGTAACCTGGTAGCCGTGCGGGATGGCAGGGATGCCGCTCGTTTCCTGTTCTTCATCCACTTTGAAAAGGATGACGGCACCTGCGATGGGGAGCTCAAAGGCGAGGCGAAATTCGTATCTCCGGGTGTGGCCCGCTACAGGAGCTATTCCGATCCCTGCGCGATCGAATTTACCTTTGGGGCGGAGGGAGTGACCCTTCGGGAGACCGGCGGCTGTGGCGTTCACCGGGATATCAAATGCTTCTTCGAGGGGTATTATGAACGGAAGAAGACCAAAGCCGAGAGCCAACGCAACGCGGACCATGGGTCCGGCAGTCATAAGGAAAAGGTGAAAACAGGCGCTGCATAAGCCTGGCGTACAATTGAAAGCCGGTTTATCCGTTATATTGCCATTTTAAGGAAGAAAAAATAATTGTGAAGGATATGAGTTTTAAAAATTATGAAGTGCCTTACGCTGTGGACGAGCAGTATTCCAAGAAAGTGGCTTATTTCTCTATGGAGTTCGCCGTGCATCAGCCCCTGAAGATCTATAGCGGAGGCCTGGGATTTCTGGCGGGCTCACACCTGCGCAGCGCCTACGAGCTGCGCCAGAATATGATCAATATCGGCATCCTTTGGAAATACGGCTATTACGACCAATCCCGCAACCAGGATCAGACCCTGGCGGTTTCCTGGATGGAGAAGCAGTACAGCTTCCTCGAAGACACCGGGGTCCGTTTTCAGGTGACCATTCATGACCACCCCGTCTGGGTGAAGGTCTTTTACCTCAACCCCGAGACGTTCAAGAGCGCTCCCTTGTTCCTGATGAGCACAGATGTGCCGGAGAATGACTATGTTTCGCAGACCATCACCCACCGGCTCTACGATGCCAACGTCGCCACCAAAGTGGCGCAATTCATCCTGCTCGGGGCCGGCGGCGCCAAATTGGTGGACGAACTGGGCTTCAAGCCGGACCTCTATCATCTCAACGAAGCGCATGGCATCAGCTCGGCCTTCTATCTCTACCAGAAGTACGATCAGAATATCCAGGAAGTAAAGAAACGACTGGTCTTCACCACTCATACCCCCGAAGAGGCCGGCAATGAGAAGCACGATATCTATCTCTGCCACAAGATGAGCTATTTCTGTGGCCTCAGCGTAGAAGAGGTGAAGAAGGTCACGGGGATGGAAGACGACGCCTTTAATCACTCTCTCGCCGCCCTGCGGTTCGCGCATCTCGCCAACGGCGTCTCCCAACTGCATGGTAATGTCTCCCGCGCGCTGTGGGCTAAGTACAAAGATATCTGTCCCATCATCGCCATCACCAACGCACAGAACTGGCGGTATTGGGCCGACAAGGAGCTCTATCGTAAGATGGAGGAAGGCAATGATTATTGGTGGGACGACCGCAAGAAGTATATGAAGAAGCGGAGCTTCGAGCTCGTGGCCGATCAGACCGGGAAGCTCTTCGACCCCAATGTCTTCACCATCGTATGGGCGCGGCGTTTCGCCGGCTATAAGCGGGCGGCCCTGCTGACCCGCGACATGGACCGGTTCAACCGGCTGATCAACGACACCAAATATCCTGTCCAGATCATCTGGGCGGGTAAGCCTTATCCCATGGACTACCCGGCGATCAATGAGTTCAACTACCTGGTCCATCTGAGCAAGAACTATAAGAACGTGGCGGTTGTCACCGGCTACGAAATGTCCCTGTCCAAGCGCCTCAAGCAGGCTGCTGACTGCTGGCTCAACAATCCGCGTGTGCCCCGGGAGGCATCGGGAACCAGCGGGATGACGGCCGCGATGAATGGCGCCGTCAACCTCTCCACCGACGATGGCTGGATCCCCGAGTTCGTAAATCACGGAAACAACGGCTTTGTCGTTCCCAAGGCAGACTATGGCAATATGCATGTGGAAGAAGTGGACGACTATGACCTCAATCAGCTGTACCAGATACTCGATAAGGAGATCCTGCCTGCGTACTACGATAATTATGATACCTGGAGGCAGATCGCCAAGAACGGGATGCGGGATGTCCGCTACCAGTTCGATGCGGGGCGCATGGCGCATGAGTATTACGAGAAGCTATACAAATAAGGCGGGAAGCCAGCAAGGCTAAAAGAAATAACGGCGCAGCCAGCCGATGGCCTGCTTTCCATTCTGTGCGCAAATAGTACAGGGGGCTTCGGCGCCTGTGCTGTCGTTCTCGTTCTCCCAGTGAAAGGCCTTGTCGTAATGACTGTCCCGGTCGAAGACGTGCAGGTCGCTGCCCTGTGGGATAATGGACAGAACACCCGCCCCTGGCTGCGGTGGGCTGATCCGGAAGCCGCGTACGCCGGGCAGCGTATCGGAGCCCAGCCAGCTGAGATCCACGCCTTCCGCATCCTTCCCATGTGCATAACGGATATAGGCGCGGTGATTGTCCTTGATCCAAAACGAAAGACTTTCATAGTTGTCGGAATCCGGCGTCCCGGTGGACCAGGTAGCCACGTGGACGTCCTGGGCAGGGTAGGACAGGCAGAGGATAGCCATCACCAAAAAGGGCTTGATCATATATGCCAAAATACGATTCCTTTTCCAGAAGTATAAACGGAATGGCGTATTTTCCGGGACTTAAAAATCCTTCATGGCTATCACCCGGCTACCTGTTTTTCTCGTGCTCTTTTACGGCTATTGTACTACCGCCTATGGGCAGTCAAGTGGGCGTGCTTCAGCGGCCGGTCCGGCTGCATCGAGGGACAGCATGTCCGCCCCGGGCGTCCCTTATACGCTGGCCGTATTTCGCAGCACCCTGCTGAAGGACATCCACTATGACCTACGGTTCTCCGTTCCCGTGGACAGGCAGCTGCCGGTGCTGGGGGAAGAGGATATTGTGTTTACGCTGCGTCCGCAGGGCGGCGGTCCCCTGCTGCTGGATTTCAAGGCCCCTTCTACCGCCGTCCGCTGGATGCGGGTGAATGGCCGGCCTGCGGCAGTACAGCTCCGGAACGAGCACCTGTCGATCCCTGACGCCCTGCTGCATGCAGGACCCGATACCATCACGGTCGGATTCACCAGCGGCAATGGGGCGCTTAATCGTAGCAGTGAGTTCCTTTATACGCTACTGGTGCCGGACAGGGCCCGGACGCTTTTTCCCTGCTGGGATCAGCCGGACCTCAAAGCCGTTTTTTCCCTTACGCTCACGGTCCCTGCCGGCTGGAAGGCCATGGGCAATGGCCCGCTGCTGGATTCGACCGTCATGGGTGACAGCTGCCGATTCCGCTTTGGTCCTTCAGACCGCATCAGCACCTATCTGTTCTCTTTTGTCGCCGGCCGATGGTCGGCCAGCTCTCAGGTAGTCGATGGCCGCCCTATGCGCTTCCTTTACCGCGAGACCGACAGCAGCAAGCTCCACCTCAGCCTGGACTCTATCTTTCGCATCGAAGGGCAGGCCTTGCATTTTATGCAGGAATATACCGGCATCGGGTATCCTTTTCAAAAATTCGATTTCGTCGCCATCCCTGATTTCCAGTTCGGCGGGATGGAGCATGCCGGGGCGATCCAATATAAGGCCAGCTCGCTGTTCCTGGATTCCGGCGCCACCCGCGAGCAGCTTCTCGGCAGGAGTAACCTGCTGTCCCATGAGACGGCCCACATGTGGTTCGGGGACCTTGTCACGATGACCTGGTTCAACGATGTCTGGATGAAGGAGGTCTTCGCCAATTTTATGGCAGATAAGATCAGCAGTGTGACGCTGCCGGACGGCAACTACGATCTAAAATTCCTGACCGACCATTACTCCGCGGCGTATAGCGTGGACAGGACGGGCGGCGCTCATCCCATCCGGCAGGAGCTGGACAACCTGCAGGAAGCCGGCTCGCTGTATGGCAATATCATCTATCACAAGGCGCCCATCGTCATGCGTCAACTGGAGCGGGTGGTCGGCCCGGAGGCCTTCCGGGACG
>JAMFRX010000474.1 GCA_026224995.1 Puia dinghuensis | reverse complement strand
CGGCAGCGGAATATGGTCTGGCGGATGAAGGCTATAGCACGCAGGCCGTGTTTTTCGATTATGATGGGGATGGCGATCTGGATCTGTTCCTGGTCAATCATTCGTTGCAGCAATATGCGACAGGTAGCGAAACGGCGGAGATGCGCCGGCAGCGACTGGCTCCGTTTGCCGATAAGCTTTATCGAAACGACAATGGGCATTTTGTTGATGTGTCGCTTGCGGCGGGGATCACCTCTAATGAGCTGACCTTTGGGCTCGGGGTGGTGGTGAGCGATTTTAATGGGGACGGCTGGCCGGATATTTATGTTTCGAATGACTTCAACGAGGCGGATTACTTTTTTTTGAATAAAGGGGATGGGACTTTTGTTGAGAGCGCGGGTAGCTGTTTTGATCAGCTTTCGCTGTATTCGATGGGTTGCGATGCGGCGGACTTCGATAACGACGGCCGGCCCGATATTATCACATTGGATATGTCGCCGGAAGGTAATTTTTCGCAGAAGATGCATACCGGTGCGGAGAACTTCGATAAATTCCAGCTGCTCTTTGGCCAGGGGATGTATCCGCAATACAGCAGGAACATGCTCCACCGGAACAATGGCGACGGCAGCTTCAGCGAGATGGCGCAGCTCGCCGGCGTTTCCAATACAGACTGGTCCTGGTCAGCCCTCTTCGCCGACTTCGACAACGATGGCAACAAAGACCTGTTCATCAGCAGCGGCTATGCGAAGGACAATACCAATATGGATTTCATGAAGTATCGGATCAACCAGCAGCTTCGGGTTCAGGGCGGCGCCCCTTCCGCCGGTCTGATGCAAGACCTCATTAGCAAGATGCCGCCTATGCCGCTGCCCAGCCATCTTTTTCGCAATGAGGGCAATAGCCATTTCACAGACATGACCCATCCCTGGGGCATGGGCATTCCCGGCGTTTCCTCCGGCGCCGCCTATGCCGACTTAGACAATGACGGCGACCTGGACCTGGTCGTCAACAACATCAATGAGCCGGCGGGTATCTTTCGCAACAATGCAGATAAGCTGTATGCCAGCAATCATTGGCTATCCATCGTTTTGAAGGGCGTCGGCGCCAATACCATGGGTGTCGGGGCTACCGTCCGGGTCTATTGCCAGGGCCATCAATTCATGCAGGAGGCGTATACCGTGCGGGGGTTTCAATCGTCGGTGGATCACGCGTTGGTCTTTGGACTGGGTGGGAATGCTATAGCAGATTCTGTGGTTGTGGCCTGGTCAGGTGGGAGTGTCACCCGTCGAACTAAGGTGCCGGCGAACCAGCGTCTCGTGATCGCGCAGGAGGTGATTGGATCGCTTACAGCGATCCAATCACCCGGCAATCCCCTTTTCTCGCCCGTCCCCAACCCACCATACACCCATCACGAAAAAACATTCAACGACTTTACCCTCCAACCACTCTTATCCAGCTATCTTTCGCGCACCGGTCCATGCATGGCCAAAGCCGACATCAATGGCGACGGCCTCGAAGACCTCTTCATCGGTGGCGCCAAGGGACAGCCCAGCATGATCGTCCTACAGCAGGACGACGGCTTCATCCCGCTACCCGAACCTGCCCTTAGCGCTGACTCTATGCATGAGCCCATAGCCGCGGTATTCTTCGACGCCGATGGGGATGGCGATGCCGATCTCTATGTCGCCTATGGCGGCTATGCCTCGACCACCGGCAGCCTGGACCTGGAAGACTGTTTATACCTCAACGATGGTCAGGGACATTTTAAAAAGGCCGCCGGGGCCCTCCCTTCGCGCCGGTTCAACAAACAATGTATCCGCGTCGCGGATGTCGACCACGATGGCGATCTGGACATCTTTATCGGCGGTGGCGTGACCCCGGGGAAATATCCACAGTCCGATCCTTCGACCCTTTTGCTGAACGACGGCAGGGGCCATTTCGCTGAAGCCAGCGACCTGGGCGCCCTAAAGAAACTGGCACTCGTGACCGATGCCGCCTGGGTCGACCTCAACAAAGACGGCTATCCCGACCTGGTAGTCGTCGGCATGTGGATGCCCATCACCGTGCTGATCAATGAACACGGGCATTTCGTGGACCGATCCGCAGCGTACATTCCCTTCCCTTCCTCCGGCTGGTGGAATACCATCGCTGCCGCCGATCTGGATGGTGACGGCCTTCCAGACCTGATCATCGGCAACCAAGGATTGAACAACCAGTTCCAGGCCAGCCCCCGTGAGCCGCTGACCCTCTACGCCCTGGACTTCGACGGCAATGGGATCGTCGATCCTGTTCTGGCTTACTATATCCATGATACCGCCTATCCCGTCTATTCCCGTGACGACCTCATGGATCACCTGCCCTATCTGAAAAAGCGCTATATCGAATACCACGATTATGCCCGCGCCAGCATGGCCGATGTCTTCGGCGACAAGCTCAAACAGGCAACCGTCTATCAGGCGGGCCAGCTGGCCACCCTTTACCTTCACAATGCCCGGGGCCATTTCGAGCCCCGATCCCTACCCGCCGACGTACAGCTCTCACCCGTCTATGCCATCTGCGCCGAAGACCTCGACCACGATGGGCACCCCGACCTCATCCTCGGCGGCAACAATGCCTGGACCCGCATTAAATTCGGTCGTTACCGGGCCAATCATGGGCTGGTGCTCATCAATGATGGCAAGGGAAATTTTTCGGCGCTTCCGCAATGGGAGAGCAATTTGCGGTTGCGCGGCGATGTGCGGAGCATGGAGCTGGTTCATGGCGCTCGCCAGACCCAGCTGATCGTGGGTATGAACGATGATTCGGTGCGGCGGTACAGGTTGCAGGGTCCAAGAGATTAATGTATCTTGTAGGATAGTTTCTTTATGAAAACATACCCCCTAACCATAACCCTGGCCATCTGCTGTCTATCAGTGCTTTTGAGCTGTAAAAAGAACAAGACCCAGTCCGATAACGACGGCAAAGCTATCACTTCCTTCCAATTCAAAACTGCCGATAACCCCGGGATAAAAGTCGATGTCAATGGCTTGATAGACCCTACGGCCGACACCATTCGCGTCAGCCTTCCGCAGGGCACCGATCTCAGCCACCTGGTCCCTACCATCACCTACAACGGTGTATCCATCAACCCCGGCAGCAAAACTGCTGAGGATTTTTCCACCGGCGTTCGCTATACGGTCACCGCGAAAGACGGCAGCTCGCAAACCTATACCGTGGTAGTGCGGCTTCTTTCCAACACAAAGGCAATTTTATCCTTTATCTTGCGTACCGCCGATAACCCTGGTCTTGGTGCGGACGTCACTGGCGTTATCAAGGGGGATACCATTGACCTCTATGTCGATCCGGCCGTCGACCTCACACACCTCGTGCCAGCCATCACGGATAACGGCAGCCGCATCAGTCCCGGGAGTGGCACGGCACAAAACTTTTCTTCTCCTATCCAATACACGGTCACTGCAGAAGATGGCACCACCAATACGTATACGGTTATCGCCAGCGGCAATGTTACTGTCTATGTCGGCAGTACGGACAACTATCTCTATGCTATAGACGCGGCCTCCGGCGCCCTTCGCTGGAAAGCGGCCACTACCGGAGCCGTGAATTCCAGTCCAACTGTGGCCGGGGGTACCGTCTATGTGGGCAGCGATGACAGCTATTTTTACGCCTTCGATGCCGCCACGGGACAACTTCGTTGGAAAGTGTATACCTATGGGGCAGTCGATGGCAATCCCACTGCAGCCGGCGGCATGGTGTATCTCAATATCCTTGGCGCTACTCCTAATGGCAATACGCTGGCCGCGTTCGACACCGCTACCGGTACCCAACAGTGGAGTGCTACGCTTACGGGGTCTTACACCTCCCAGAGTCCTACCATCGTGAACGGCACCGTGTATATTACAGATCATATAAATGGTGTCACGCTTCAGGCCTTCGACGCCGCAACAGGCGCCCCACAATGGCAGCTCAATACCTTTGGCGACTTCGACTTCAACCCGGCCGTGGTGAACGGAACGATATACATGGAGACCGACTACAATCCAATGGCCGCGGTCGACGTTCAAACCCAGACCCTCAAGTGGCTATATGTGGAACGCGACCCTTATGGCAACACGATTACCGTCTTTGGTAGCGGCAGCCCGACCGTGGACGGGCCCACCGTGTTTGGCCCGACCAGTAATAATGAGATGTATGCCCTCGATACCACAGCGGGAACCCTGAAATGGAAGTTCTCGACCAGTAATTCGCCGGCAGGCGGCCAGTTCTCGAGCCCCGTTGCTGGTAGCGGCCTGCTGTTCGCGACAAATACCAATGGCCTGCTCTATGCCATGGATGAAAAAACTGGCGTTACCCAATGGACTTACGGCACGACCGTCGCCGGTACGCAACCTGCGGGCAATCCTGTCTATGCCAATGGCGTGGTATATACCGGCAACCATAGCGGCAACTTTTGCGCGATCAGCGCCCTCACCGGTGCGCTCAAATGGTCTTTTCAGACAAGTGGGACAGTTACTTCCGGCGCCTGCGTAACGGACGTAAAAGGGAATAGCTTTCATCCTGGCAACTCCGGTGATCGGCAATGATTCGAGCCAGTAACCGGGATCACTCTGTTCTCAAACTCTTTATAGGATTAACAATCGCCGCTTTTACAGATTCATAGCTAACCGTCAACCAGGCGATGCCCAACGCTGACAGGGAGGCGGTGAAGAAGATAAGCCAGCTCACCTGGATATGGTAGGCAAAACCTGTCAGCCAGCTATTCACTGCCCACCAGGAAAGGGGTATGGCTATAACGATGGCGATCAGGATCAGCCTGGTGATCCCGGAGGATAACAAATAAACCAGGTTGATGACCGATGCGCCCAATACTTTACGAACCCCAATCTCTTTGGTCCGTTGTTCGGCCATGAAGGCCGATAAGCCATATAGACCCAGGCAGGAGATAAAAATGCCTAACAGAGCAAAAAGGTTAAAGATGTTTCCCATCTGTTGTTCTCCTTTATAAAGGTTGGCCATATCCCGGTCGAGGAAATCAAATTCGAAGGGATACGACGGGTTGAGCTGCCGGCTGATGGTTGACAGTGCCTGTATGGTTGCGTCAGTTTTGCCTGGCGCTGTTCTCACCACTACAAAACCGCCGTCT
>JAMFRX010000473.1 GCA_026224995.1 Puia dinghuensis | reverse complement strand
TGGCGGTGGCGGCGTTAAATGGGGGAGTGACGGGAAAAGCTATTATACCGTCGAAAGCAATGCATTGGTCCGGTATGACCTGCCGGATTTCCACCGCACCGTCGCCATCGAAGCGGGGCAGCTCGTACCGGCCGGCCAGACGTCCCCACTTGCTATCCAGGGCTTCACCTTCAGCGACGACGAAAAAAAGCTCCTCCTTTTTACCAATAGCAAAAAGGTCTGGCGACAGAATACCAGGGGCGACTACTGGGTCCTGGATCTGGCCGCACACACGCTCAAACAATTGGGTAAAGGTCGGCCGTCCTCGTCTTTGATGTTCGCCAAGATCTCGCCCGATGGCACGAAGGCCGCCTATACGAGCGAACACAATGTCTACGTGGAAGACCTGGCTTCGGGCGCTATCACCCCGCTTACCACCGATGGCGCGTTCCGGCTGATCAACGGCACCTTCGACTGGGCATACGAAGAGGAGTTCAGCTGCCGCGACGGCTTTCGCTGGAGCCCCGACAGCAAGAGCATCGCCTACTGGCAGCTCGATGCCACCAAGGTGAAGAATTTCCTGATGATCGATAACACCGATTCCCTCTATCCCTATACCATCCCTGTGGAATACCCCGTAGCCGGCGAAGACCCTTCGCCCTGCCGGGTCGGCGTCGTGAGCCTCGCTACCGGCAAGACCACCTGGATGGATGTCGGTGACAGCAAACAGCATTATATCCCCCGGATGGAATGGGCGGCCAACAGCACCGAACTGGTGATCGAACAGCTCAACCGCAAACAGAACGACGCCAAAGTCTTTATCTGCAATGCCGCGACCGGCACCTCCGCACAGATCTATGAAGAGACGGACAAGGCCTGGATCGATGTCAAGCATCGGTATAGCGACGATCCCACCGGCTGGGAATGGATGAATGGCGGGAAGGATTTTCTCTGGGTCTCCGAAAAAGACGGCTGGCGCCATCTCTTCCGTATTAGTCGCGACGGCAAGAAAGAGACCCTGCTGACTGTCGGCAACTATGACCTCATCAGTATCCGGGCGATCGACGAGAAAGGCGGCTATGCCTACTTTATGGCCTCGCCGGATAATGCGACGCAGCAGTATCTCTATCGCATCCGGCTCGACGGCAAGGGAAAGCTGGAGCTCGTCTCGCCCGCGACGCAGAAAGGGACGCTAACTACAACATCTCTCCCGGCGCTGTTTATGCTACGCATAATTTTTCCAACCATTTGTACGAAGCGGTCTCCGATTGGGTGAGCCTGCCGAAGCATACGACCATTAAGACGAACGAACCTGTCGCCCCCCGAAGCGACCGCCCCCGGTACCCGGTCAAAATGTTCCAGCTGACCACTGACGAAGGGGTAACCATGGATGGCTGGATGATCCTGCCAAAGGATTTCGACAGCACAAAGAAGTACCCCATCCTTTTCAAAGTATATACCGAACCCGCCGGCGCCATGGTGAAAGATGCCGCTGGTTCTGCCGGCACCCCGCTGTATGCCGGCGATATCGCCGCCGACGGCTATATCCAGGCCTGCGTGGACAATCGCGGTACTCCCGCGCCAAAAGGCGCGGCCTGGCGCAAATGCATTTACCGGAAGATCGGCGACATCAATATCCATGACCAGGCCATGGCCGTGAGAAAAATAATTAAATGGCCCTTTGTAGATTCCAGCCGTGTAGCCGTCTATGGCTGGAGCGGCGGCGGATCGGCCACCCTCAACCTGATGTTCCAGTATCCCGATATCTATAAGACCGGCATCTCCATTGCGCCCGTGGCGGACGAGCTGTTGTATGATAACATTTATCAGGAACGCTATATGGGGCTTCCCCAGGAGAACCGTGAGGACTTCGTCAACAACTCACCCCTCCACTACGCAAAGAACCTGCGTGGCAACCTGCTCGTCATCCACGGAACTGGTGATGACAATGTTCACTATAAGGGCACGGAAGAGCTCATAAACGAGCTGGTGAAATACGACAGGCCTTTCCAGGTGATGGTGTATCCCAACCGCACACACGCGATCTCGGAAGGTCCGGGTACCTCCCTGCATTTGTCTCATTTGTTAACCGCTTATTTAAAAGAGCACTGTCCCGGCGGTGGTCGTTAAATTTGTGCACATGAACCGCACCCCTTTTTTACTGGCAGCGCTGCTCTTTGCTGCCGTCACAGTGTCCGCTCAATCCTATGTCCCTGAATATGGCAACGGGAAGATAAAGGTGAAGCCCGTAATCGCCGTAAAGGCTTATCCATTCGATATCCGGGATGTCCGCCTTCTCGACGGTCCTTTTAAGGAGGCCATGCAAGCCGATGCCCGCTATCTGCTGGAAATAGAGCCGGACAGGCTGCTATCTGAGTTCCGGGTTCATGCGGGACTGAAGCCCCGCGCCCCGAAATACGGCGGCTGGGAATCCTCGGGCCTGGCTGGCCATACCCTGGGCCACTATCTCTCCGCCTGTTCCATGGAATACGCCTCTACCGGCGACACTGCCTTCCTTCACCGCGTGACCTATATCGTCGATGAACTGGCAGCCTGCCAGCAAGCCCGTAAGCGAACCCCCGGTCCTGGTCTTACGGATATGTCCGGCTATGTCGGGGCCATCCCGCGGGAAGATACCCTGTGGTCCGAGGTGGCCGCGGGACAGATCCGTTCCCGTGGCTTCGACCTTAACGGCGCCTGGTCGCCATGGTATACCGTACACAAGGTGATGGCAGGCCTGCTCGACGCCTGGCTCTATTGCGACAATGCCCAGGCCCTGGCCGTGGAAGAAGGGATGGCCAACTGGACAGGGACCATCGTCGGCCATCTGTCCGACTCCACCCTGCAGAAGATGCTGCTCTGCGAATATGGCGGGATGAACGACGTCCTTGCCAACACCTATGCCATCACCGGCGACAAACGATACCTGGACCTCAGCTATAAATTCCACGACAAACGCATCCTGGACTCCCTGTCCCGCGACCTGGACGACCTCGCCGGCAAACATTCCAATACGCAGATCCCAAAGGTCATCGGCTGCGCCCGCCGCTATGAGCTGACTGGCGGCGAAGGCGACCGGCAGATAGCCGAATCCTTCTGGTCCATCATCGTCAACGACCATACCTATGCCACCGGCGGCAACAGCGATTATGAATACCTGGGAAAGGCAAGGATGCTGAACGACGAGCTCACGGAGAATACCACGGAGACCTGCAATACGTATAACATGCTCAAGCTGACCCGGCACCTCTTCGCCTGGCATCCCAATGGCCTGCTCATGGACTATTACGAAAGGGCGCTGTGTAATCATATCCTGGCCTCGCAGGAACACGCCACAGGGATGATGACCTATTTCGTGCCCCTGCGCATGGGCGGACACAAAGAATACAGCGACCGCTTTAATACCTTCACCTGCTGCGTGGGCTCGGGCATGGAAAACCACGTGAAATACGGGGAGACCATCTATTCCCGCGGCGCCGATGGCAGCCTGTACGTGAATCTCTTCATCCCCTCCCGGCTAAACTGGCGGGAAAAGGATCTCGTCGTCGAACAACAAACGAAGCTCCCCGCCGGTGAAAGCACGACACTCACGATTTCCGCCACGCATTCCGCCGCCTTCGATCTTCGTATCCGGAAGCCCCATTGGGCCGGACATGTGACCCTCTCCGTTAACGGCGTGGCGCAAACGCCTGTCGCCGGCGAAGACGGCTACCTGCTCATCCATCGTACCTGGAAGAACGGCGACAAGGTGGAAGTCCGTTTTCCCGAAAATTTCTATACGGTACCCATCCCCGACAACCCTGCCCGCATCGCCCTCTTCTATGGACCCGTGCTGCTGGCCGGAGAGCTGGGCGACAAAGAGCCCGATCCCGTAAAAGGCATTCCCGTGCTGGTAGCATCAAGCCAGGACCCCAACCAATGGATGCGGCGCACAACCGACGCAGACAAGCTGGTCTTCCAGACTTCCGCCGCCGGCAAGCCCGCCGACGTCACGCTCATTCCCTTCAACCGGACGGGGAATGAGTACTATAGCGTATACTGGGACTTTTTTTCCCCCGCAACCTGGGCCGTCGAACAGGAGAAATATGCGGCCGAAAGAAAAAAAGAGCAGGAGCTGGAGGATCGCACCATTGACCGCCTGCGATTGGGCGAAATGCAGCCGGAAAGAGATCATTCCCTGGCCGGCGAAGACCTGCACACCGGAGAAGAGCATGGAAGAAAGTGGCGCTCTACCGGGGAAGGGGGTTCTTTTAGCTTCGTGATGAAAGTGGATTCGGCCGCCGGCAACACCCTGGTCTGCAGCTATTGGGGGGACGACCACCGCGGTCGCATCTTCGACATCCAGATCGATGGCCAGACCATCGCTACCCAGAACCTGGCGACATTCAAGCAGAGCAAGTTCTATGAGATCAGCTACCCCATACCCCAGGAGCTGGTTAAGGGGAAAAGCGGCGTGACGGTAAAGCTGGCGGCGCATGGCGCACATACCACCGTTGGGCCGGTATCCGGAACGATCCGCATGGTGCGTAATTAGGCGCTCCCGATCGCTGGGCCGCAGCTGCCCTACTCAGCCACAGCAACGTTGTGCAGGTAGCTATCCACGTACTCGCTAGGGGATTTGTGCGTCACGCTCTTGAAGACACGATTGAAATTGGTGATGCTGTTGAACCCGCAGTTGTACGCCACAGTTGCGATGCTGTCGTAATTTCCGTCTGTTAGTTTCTTGCAGGCTTCATTGATCCTCACCTCGTTGAGAAAAGATACGAACGTATGCAGGGTATGCTTTTTAAAATAACGGCAGAAAGCCTGTGGGGTCATATGCGCCTGCTTGGCGACATCCTCCAGCGTGATGGGCTTGTCAAACATCTGCATGATATAGTTGTAGATGGCCCCGATGCGGATGCCCTCATGCTCGCTATAGGCTGCCGGCTGGGAGCAGGACGACAAGGGCTCCAATTCCTGGAAAGAGCTCAGCCGCTTGAGCAGCTCTATGAAATGTACCAGCTGATCGACGCCCGAGCTTGTCTGCATCCGCAGCATCTTGGTCGAGATCTCCGCCACATGCTGCGGCGGAACCTTGAAGCCCGTTTGCCGGTTCTGAAGGAAATTCTTGAGGTTCTTGATCTCCGGAAGCTCAAAGAAGCTATCCAGCTGCCCCTTCACGTTAAAAAAGATGTTCAGGGTCTGCACTTTTTTTCTACTGGATGGAGAGAAATAGGAGGGATCGCTCTTGAATACGTGGGGCAGGTTTACGCCAAGCCAGTAAATATCGCCAGGTCGAAAAGCATACATATTGTTCTCCGCGACCAGGGTTCCCTCTCCCTGCTGGATCCAGGTTAGCTGGATCTCCTGGTGACGGTGTAAATGCGGATAAAAGTGGGGAAGCTCATCCTTTTGCACGATGACCGTCTTGTCATGCGGCACTGGAATGGTGAATTGCAGAACTTTCATCACTAATCAGTTTTGGTGGTTATGGCAGCAATCGTTACCGTTTTGTGACCTTTGTGTGACCTTTATATGAATTTACCGTTTTTCGCGGATATTATCACCGGATAATTAAAATACAACAAAAATTGGTTAAAATATGGGTAAGATTTGGTTATAAAGGCTAAAATGCCCGGACCTTTTTACCCTTAAATTTGCTGAATGAGAAAAAATGTGGTCGTCATCGGCGGCGGTATCATCGGTTTAAGCTCTGCATATTATCTACAAAAAGCCGGACATCAGGTTACAGTTTTGGATAAGTCGGATTTCATGGACAACTGCTCATACGGCAATTGCGGTTATGTTTGCCCCAGCCACTTTATTCCGCTGGCCACACCCGGGATCGTCCGCCAGGGATTAAAATGGATGATGAATTCTCAAAGCCCCTTTTATGTTCAGCCACGCCTCAGCCGGTCGCTTATCGACTGGGGAATGAAATTCATGAAGAGCGCAACGCCGGCACACGTCGAACGCTCGGCCATTCCCCTGAAAGATATCGCCATTCTCAGTCAATACGAATATGAGCACACCTGGCTCCCTCTTCCCGACTTCGATTTCGCCTATCAGCACAAAGGTCTCCTGGAGATCTTCCAAACGGAAGCCGCGGCGGAACATGCCCATCATACGGTAGAGAAGGGGCACGAGCTAGGTCTCGATGTAGACCTCCTGGATCAGAAAGCCTTGCAGGAAAAGGAACCGCATACCCGGATCAACGGCCTGGGCGCCATCTTTTTCAAATGCGATGGTCATCTCTACCCGGACAAGCTCATGCGAGGGCTGATCAGCCTGCTCCGCTCTTCCGGCGTAGAGCTGCTGCCGCACGAAGAGGTCACCGGTTTCGAGAAGGGTGGGGGAGCCGTTAAACGGTTGATCACGGCCAAACATACCTTCGAGGCCGATACCGTTGTCGTAGCCACCGGTTCCTGGAGCCGTGAGATGGCCGCGCTGCTGGATACGAACCTTCCCCTGGTGCCCGGACGGGGCTATTCAGTCACCCTGGAGGATTCTCCTTACCGGCTAAACTATCCTGCGATCCTTGTGGAAGGCCGGGCTGCCATCACGCCCATGGACGGTAACAAGATCCGTTTCGGCGGAACGATGGAGATCACGTCTACCAATACTCCGCCCCGTTATGCCCGGGTACAGGGTATCCTGAATGCCGTAAAACGCTTCTTTCCTGAATTCGACGTGCCCATGCCGCCCCGCGAAAAGATCTGGTACGGCTACCGCCCCTGCTCGGCGGATGGCCTGCCTTATATCGGCCGGATAAAAAAATTCAACAACGTGGTGGTAGCGACAGGGCACTCGATGCTGGGGCTCAGCCTTGGCGCCGGCACCGGCAAGCTGGTGAGCGAATTGGTGGATGAACGACCTTCCAGTATCGACCTGACGCCTTTTGCGGTGGAGAGGTTCAGTTAACTATAAATCAAATGCCTTTTTATGAAGAAATTCCTGCTTCTGCAGGCAGGGCTCTTTTTTGCCCTCCTGTATGCTTGTGCTCAGCCGCTTCCACCTGCCCGAGTGGAGGCCCCGCAGCCGGCCTATCAACCTACGCGTGCCGAGATCATGGAGCGGTATCATAAGGCCCACTATCTGGACAGCATCGCTACGCGCTCCGTATTCAAAGCCGCCGTCCGCCCGCACTGGTCGGCGGACAATGCCAGCTTCTGGTACAGGAATTTCCTTAAAGACAGCGTGAAGGAATACATCTCCGTCGATGTCGTCCATGGCACCCGAGCAAAGCTGGATACAGAACCCGCCGATACGATCACCCGGCACACCGGCTTCCAGCACTACACCGGCCGGCGCTGGGCTTCCTTTTCGACCGACTCCATTTCCCCCGACAAAAAATGGGTCGCCTGTATCCAAAACGGAAATGTCTGTGTCCGCCCTGCTAAGCCGGATGGTGAGGCCCTGGCCCTTACTACCGACGGGGATACGTCTAAACCCTATGGTCAGCTGGCCTGGTCTCCCGACAGCAAATACCTCGTCGGCTATCACATCAACCCCATAAAGGATTCGGCCGTTTATTATGTACTCTCATCCGTGGCCGGCACCACCCGCGGGCAGCTTCGTCGCCGGCCTTACAAACAGCCCGGTGACCCCTTTACCACCTACGAGATGTTTGTCTTCCGGATGGATAACCAGAAAAAGCTCAAGGTCAATACCCCGCTTGCAGATTTCTTTGGCGCACCGGAGCTGCACTGGCGATACCACGACAACCGTTATTTCACCTTTGAACGGGTAGAAAGGGGACACCAGCGTTTTCGCGTGATAGAGGTCGACGCCGAAACGGCGCAGACCCGCACCGTCCTCGACGAGAAGACCAATACCTTTATCTACGAATCCCGTCTCTTCACCTACTACCTGCCCGAGACCAACGAGCTGCTCATGACCTCCGAAAAAGACGGCTGGCAGCACCTGTACCTCGTAGACCTGCTCACCGGTACCCAGAAACAGGAGATCACCCGCGGCCCCTGGATCGTCCGCAACATAGATAGCATCGACGAGAAAAAAAGAGAGGTCTGGTTCTCCGCCAGCGGCATGAACCCCGATGAAGATCCTTACTACGTTCACTACTATCGCATAGGCTTCGACGGGAAAAACCTGGTGAACCTCACCCCGGTGAAAGCCAATCATCTGGTCACCTTCTCCCCCGATCGTAAGTATTACCTGGATGCCTGGTCGGAGATCAACGTCCCCACTGTCACCGAGCTCCATCGCACCACCGATGGGAAAAAGCTGCTTGAGGTCGAAAAGGCCGATGCCTCCTTGCTCCTTGCCGCCGGCTTTCGCTTTCCGGAACCCTTTCATGCCAAAGGCCGGGATGGCGTGACCGATATCTGGGGTGTCATCGTGCGGCCCAACGACTTCGATCCGTCGAAAAGCTATCCTGTCATCGAGAACATCTATGCCGGCCCGCAGGATGCTTTCGTGCCCAAGGATTTTACCAGCCGGTACGGGGAGATGCAGAGCATCGCGCAGCTGGGCTTTATCGTTGTCCAGATCGACGGCATGGGCACGGCCAACCGTTCCAAAGCCTTTCATGATGTCTGCTGGAAAAATATCGCCGATGCCGGCTTCCCCGACAGGATCCTCTGGATAAAAGCGCTGGCGGCGAAATATCCCTATGTGGATACGGTGAGAGTAGGCCTCTACGGCACTTCCGCCGGCGGTCAGAACTCTCTGGGCGGATTGCTCTTCCATGGTGACTTCTACAAGGCGGCGGTATCTTCCTGTGGCTGTCACGACAACCGCATTGACAAACAGTGGTGGAACGAACAATGGATGGGCTATCCCATTGGCAGGCATTACGACGAACAGTCCAATGTCACCAATGCGGGAAAGCTGCGCGGCGACCTGCTCCTGATGGTCGGTGAAGCCGATAACAATGTTCCGCCCGAGTCTACGTATCGTGTTGCAGATGCGCTCATTAAAGCCGGTAAGAGCTTCGAGTTCCTGCCCCTGCCGGGTTCCGACCACACCGATGGCGGTCCTTATGGGCGCATCCAGCGGCGGGACTTCTTCGTGAGACATCTTTTGGGGGTAGAGCCGCCCCACCGCAATGGCAGCGAATTGTAGGCCACCATACACCGCAGGCCGTGGATAAAAGGGCAGCGGACATAACGGTTAATATCTGCTCATGATTGATTAAAAACTAACATACGAGCTTATGCTCTAATAAATAAATTTGAAAAAATTTCTTATGGCTATTGACTGGAAAGGAGTATTTCCCGCGCTGACCACCAAATTTTCACCTAAAGACGAACTGGATCTTAAACTATTCGGAAAGAACCTGGACTTTCAGCTCGCTTCCGGCGTAGACGGCATCATCCTTGGCGGAAGCCTCGGTGAAGCCAGCGTGCTCTCCATAGAGGAGAAGGAGCAGCTGGTAAAGTTTGCCGTCGATTCGGTAGCAGGCAAGGTACCCGTTGTACTCAATATCGCCGAAGGCTCTACGAAGGAAGCGCTGCAGCAGGCGGCCTATGCGAAAGCCTGGGGCGCCCAGGGGCTGATGATCCTGCCGCCTATGCGCTATTCCGCAGATCACCGCGAGACGGTCACCTACTTCAAGACCGTCGCGGAATCCACCGACCTGCCTATCATGATCTACAACAACCCGGTAGACTATAAGACGGAAGTGACGCTGAACATGTTCGATGAGCTCATCGAATGCCCGAACATCCAGGCCGTGAAGGAGTCGACCCGCGATGTGTCGAATGTAACGCGTTTGTTTAACCGCTTCGGTACCCGCCTGAAGGTCTTTTGCGGCGTAGACACTTTGGCGATGGAAGAGCTGCTCATGGGCGCCGATGGCTGGGTGGCTGGACTAGTGTGCGCCTTCCCTGCTGAGACGGTCGCCGTATACCGGCTTGTGGCCGCAGGCCGTGTGGAAGAAGCGCTGGCCATCTACCGGTGGTTCCTGCCCGTGCTGGAGCTGGATATCCACGCCAAGCTGGTCCAATACATCAAGCTGGCCGAAGTGCAAACCGGTATCGGCAGCGAATATGTTCTCGCCCCCCGGTTGCCGCTGGAAGGGCAGGAGAGGGAAAGGATACTCAAGGTCATCGGGGCATGTGTGGCTTCCCGGCCCGCGCTGCCGGATTATCTATCCATCCGGCCCGAGAAAACTTTTGCGTAATGGCCGAAAAAACGTCGTTCAAACAATCCCTGGGACTGCTGGATGCCACGATGATCGTGGTAGGAAGCATGATAGGTTCCGGCATCTTCATCGTGAGCGCCGACATCACCCGCAGCGTCGGCTCCGCAGGCTGGCTTATGCTGGTCTGGGTATTCACCGGCGTGCTCACCCTGACGGCTGCGCTTAGCTACGGGGAGCTCAGCGGCATGTATCCCCGCGCAGGCGGGCAGTATGTGTATCTCAAAGAGGCATTCAACCCTCTGGTAGGCTTCCTGTATGGCTGGAGTTTTTTCGCCGTCATCCAAGCCGGCTCGATCGCGGCAGTGGGAGTAGCCTTTTCCAAATTTGCCGCCTATATCTTTCCCGGACTCAGTGAACATCATATGCTCGTCGACCTGGGGATCGTCCGCATCTCCGCGGCACAGCTGACCTCCATCCTGCTGATCGTGGCGCTAACCTTCATCAACACCCTCGGCGTAAAAGAGGGAAAGGCGATCCAGACCGTTTTTACCCTGGCCAAGATCATCGCGCTTGCCGGGCTCGTCATCTTCGGATTCCTGCTGGCGGCCCGCAAAGGCATCGCCCAGGCTAACTGGAGCACCGGCTTTACCCTGGGCCACCGCGAAGGGAACCAGATCTTGCCCTACGTAGGGCTGGCCGGCCTCGGCGCCATCGCTGGCAGCATGGTGGGCAGCCTGTTCAGCAGTGACTCCTGGAATAATGTGACGTTTATCGCCGGCGAGATCAAACGGCCGGAACGCAACATCGGGCTGAGCCTGTTCCTGGGAACCCTCATCGTAACGGCCATCTACGTGGCGACGAATGTCATGTATGTGAATGTGCTGTCCCTGCAGGATATTGCCAACGCGGAGAACGATCGCGTCGGCGTCACCGCTTCCTTGCGTATCTTTGGCGCCAGCGGGACTACGGTGATGGCCGTCTTGCTGATGATCTCTACCTTTGGCTGCGACAACGGACTCATTCTTTCCGGCGCACGCGTGTATTATACGATGGCGCGGGACGGGGTGTTCTTCCGTTCTGTAGGAGTGCTCAACAAAAATGCCGTACCCGCCCGCGCTCTTTGGCTGCAATGCATCTGGGCATCCGTGCTATGCCTCAGTGGAAAATACAACGAACTCTTAGATTACGTGATCTTCGTGGTGCTGATCTTCTATATCCTCACCATCCTGGGTATCTTCCGGCTGCGGCGCACGAAACCGGATTGGCCAAGGCCCTATAAGGCCTTCGGCTATCCTGTGCTTCCCCTGCTCTATGTGCTGCTGGCCGGCGCCATCTGTATCCTGCTATTCGTCTTTAAACCTAAATTCACCTGGCCTGGACTCGGCATCGTGCTCCTGGGAATACCTATCTACTATGGCATTAAAAAAAATCAAAGTTCTCATGTTGACTATACCGATTAAGCTGGCATCACTGCTGGTTTTGGTTAATGGATCCCTGCTATTCTTAGCGGGGATTTGCATGTCGGCCCCAGCCGCCGCGCAAACCATTACCGTCGATTATCGCGCGCAAACCCACCCCCTTAGCACGTTTTGGGCTTATTTCGGCTACGACGAACCCAACTATACTTATATGCGCGATGGCAAAAAGCTGCTCGGCGAACTCTCTACCCTTAGTCCGGTTCCCGTATACGTCCGCTGCCACAATCTACTCACCACCGGCGACGGCACACCAGCCCTCAAATGGGGTTCCACC
>JAMFRX010000472.1 GCA_026224995.1 Puia dinghuensis | reverse complement strand
GGCACGTCCTGTTCACGGACCCTGCCTTTCCCTTCCGTGATCTCAAAGGCGTTGCCATGAACGTCGCGGCGGACGGAAAAACCCTGCTTCGAGGAATCAGGCGAAAATCGAACCGGCCAATTGATATCCGGTATGGAATAAAAAGAAGCCGCGACCGTATCGTAGATCCAGCGGATGAGGTTGCCGTATACCGGGAAGGCGCTGCGCTCCGGCATATAGTCGTCGTTGTAGTCGTCCCAGGCCCAGCCGCGGCCGAAGGGCTTCTCCTGCCAGTTGGGGTCCGCCATATAGAGGTTGTGACGCGCTTGCTGCAGCATCCGGATCACCGGCTGGTCGGAAAACGCGGGATGCAGCAGGGTCGGGTCGCCGGAAGGAAGGATGAATAACGCCGTATCGGTCTCGCGGTAACGCATGCCGATAAGGGAATCCCCCAGATAGCTCAATCCTGCATATAGCGAAAAGAGTTTGGTATTGCTCGCGGGTATAAAATACTTATCTCCCTGGTAGTTGTACTTGTAGGTATGCGTGGCCGGGTCGTAGAGGCTGATGCCTACCTGTGCAGGCAATAGTCCGGGCTGCCTTAGCAGGGTCTCTTCAGTGAACTGCTGCAGCGGCTCCTTAGCGCTTTTCTCCGGAGATGATCCAACAGCATGTGACGGCGAACAGGCCTGCCACCAGAACGTCACCGGCAGCAGTAGGATGATACAGAGCTTCTTCATGGTGGGCAAATACTTTAGCTGCAAGATAGGCAAAAGCCGGGTTGTTTCTACCCCCGCTCCTGCGCCCTCAGCCACCGTTCTGGTATCTCGTTGCTGCTGGCGAGCAGATAATCCTGGTAAGAGCATGCGATGTATTTGCTGTCGGGCAGCTGCATCCACCAGCGCTGCGTCTTCTTGCTCTGCAGGAAGGTCGTCTCCACCTCGGCGAAAGCCGTGCGGTATTCGACGAAGAAATCCCGTTCGGAGAGGGCAGCCTCTCGGCGGCCCTTGCTCTTGCCGTCTATCAGATACCACAGCATGTGGCTGATCTGGCGGGCCGTAAGCTGCCCCTGGTCCTTGCCAGGCAGATAGCCATAGATGCCTACTGTATTCACATTATGGCTAAGTCCTGCATAACGCATCAGGATGCACGCTTCTTCTCCGTTGAAGCCATTCGGCGAAAGCGAATTGGCAGGAGCGAAGGAATGCGCGATGGCGGAGATATCGAAGCTGAACAAATGGGAGTTGCGGATCACCGGCTCCATCTCTTCTATGTTATCTTTCACGCTGCCCAGGCGGAAACAATCGAACCGTAGCTTGTCCATGGTCTCCAGCATATGCGGATGCACGTAATAGCTTTGGAAGCCTATATGGTTGTAGTGATGGATGTAGTTGGGCTCCCCCGTGAGCATCTCCATCAGGAAATTGTCGCTCCGGTTGAGAGAATGGATGTCGAGGTCGATAAGCGCGTCCACGCCCGTGGCCTCTACGATATGCTTTTTGTCGGAATAGGTATAATACTGTGCGAGGGTGAGGTCGTGCGACCCGCCCAGCACGACGGCAGTCTTGCCGATGGCCGTGATCTCCCGAAGAACGGTCTTCAGCGCTGCATACGTGTCGTTGAGCGTGGCCCCGGCGCGGATATTGCCGACATCGGCCAGCCGCACGTCGGGATGCCAGTAATAGAGCTGGTAGAACTGCTCGCGGATAGCATCCGGACCACCGGCTTCCCGCCGGTCCCGGCCAATGCCCCGCTCCTCTCCACATCCTACGATCACGATGTCCGCGGCATAGACGTCCGGGAAAGACTCGTCATACGGATCGATGATCTTCCCGATCTGTCCGTCCTTATATCCCTCGTCCTGTGAAAGTTCGGCCAGGCTAACGGGATCGAGGAAATCGCTGATGTGCAGGTTGGGCGACATGAGTGGACGTTTGCAGCAAACTTACTTATCTTTGTACTATGGACCAATTGTTACAGCAAATTGCGCAATACAGGCAGGAGATCGCAGGTATCGTCCCCAACGGCGCCGAGGCGCTGGAAGCCTATCGCATCCGTTTCCTGGGCACCAAAGGGATCGTAAAAGGATTATTCACCGAAATGAAGAATGTCCCCGGTGAGCAGAAAAAGGAATTCGGCGCGCTCCTCAATGAATTCAAGCAGCTTGCCGAGACAAAATATGAGGACTGGAAGAATAGCCTCGGGACATCCGCCGCCGGCCCCTCCCGCAACATCGACCTTAGCCTCCCCGGCGATACCCTGCCGATGGGCACACACCACCCCATCTCTATGGTCCGCGACCAGATCGTCCATATTTTCGGCCGCCTGGGCTTCGCCGTAGCGGAAGGCCCGGAGATCGAAGACGACTGGCATAACTTTACCGCCCTCAACCTGCCCGCGAATCATCCCGCACGGGATATGCAGGACACATTTTATATCCATCAGAATCCTGACTGGCTGCTGCGCACCCATACCAGCAGCGTACAAGCCCGGACGATGGAACATCAGAAGCCGCCGATCCGCGTGATCTGCCCGGGACGGGTATATCGCAACGAAACGATAAGCGCCCGCGCACATTGCTTCTTCCACCAGGCGGAAGGCCTGTACATCGACGAGAACGTTTCTTTCGCCGACCTCAAGCAGACCCTTTACTTCTTCGTTCAGGAGCTGTTCGGCAAGGACGTCAGGATCCGCTTCCGCCCTTCCTATTTCCCATTCACCGAGCCGAGCGCGGAGATGGACATCAACTGCCGCATTTGTGGCGGCAGCGGCTGCTCCGTCTGCAAACATACCGGCTGGGTGGAGATCCTGGGCAGTGGCATGGTCCATCCGAAAATGCTCGAAAACTTCGGTATCGACAGTGATAAGTACACGGGTTTTGCCTTCGGTATGGGCATCGAACGCATCTGTCAGCTCAAATACCGGGTGAACGACCTTCGTTTGTATTCCCAGAATGACGTCCGGTTCTTGCGGCAATTCACCGGAGCTGTATAAGGTTTCAGCCGATCTTTTCAATTTTTCGCGCCGTTATTTTAAACGCGAATGGAGCCCTGTTTCCTCTTATTAAGCTTTTGATTTCCTGCCAGTTGTGAATGATCTTCTCCACCATTTCCCAGTAAGTATACCCTTTTTTTCCAGGAGGGATCAAATAAAAAATGCCAAGCTTATAATTCCTTAACAAGCTATACTGCGACTTTATTCTTTGCATTTTAGAATCCTGGGTAATTACTATTCCGTTAACCTGGCCAACTTGAGGTATCCAATCTTCATCCAAAATACCTCTACCATATTCTTTTTGGATAGAATAAACCTCAACGCCTTCATTATTGGGCTTTTCTAAGATAGAAAGTCCTTCGGCTAATTGAGGCGGCATATTTTCGTCAATAAATATTTTCATTACGCGGCTTTCTTAAAAAACTCAATTGAAGCTCGGACGTCTTTCTCAGGCACATCGTAAAGTGATGAAATAAAACTGATCTTTTCCCCTGATGTGTACATATTATAGAGCGTTTCAGCTAGGATATTCGTGCTCTTGACAGTAGGTTGCCCGAGTTGGTGATGGGGGTCTACAACAATATTCTTTTCTTTTCCAAGCGGCCAATATCTAAGGGCATTTTGATCTTTATCAAAATCGATCTTATGACAAAAAAGTTCAATCATCGACTTGAAATTGATCTGTTTGGACTTATCCGCATTAATGATCGAATCTCCATTGGTAGTATAAAATATTTTCTTCCCAT
>JAMFRX010000471.1 GCA_026224995.1 Puia dinghuensis | reverse complement strand
GGAAGGCGCGGTTGAGCAGCTCTCGAAAACGGATTGGGGCATCCATGAGAAAGGCGCTGCCGACGACAAGAAGGATACGGATAAAGAAAAGAAAGGGGACGACTATGCGGCGCTGCACCGTTATGACAACCGCCAGCGGGAAGAGGTCGCGGGCAGCGTGCCGGGGTCGATCTATAAGGTAGAGCTGGACAATACCCATCCCCTGGCTTTCGGCTATCCCGATCATTATTATACGCTCAAGCAGGACGATAACGTGTATGAATTCTTTGCGCAGGGGGCAGGTTGGAATGTGGGCGTAGTTCGAAAAGACGGATACGTCAGCGGTTTTACGGGCGTCAAGGCCAGGGAGAAGATCAAGGATGGCATGCTCTTCGGCGTGCAGGAACAGGGCCGGGGTCAGATCATCTATATGGCCGATGATCCATTGTTCCGTAGTTTCTGGGAGAATGGTAAGCTGCTGTTCTGCAATGGGGTGTTTTTAGTGGGACAATAATTTTTTTTATGAATCGATTTACCTGTTCGTTAGCGATATTTTGTCTGGCTGCATCGGCGGGCATGGCGCAGGCCCCTTCTACGATAACGTCTGCGGAGATCTTTCTACGGCTGAATAAATTGAATGTCCTGGGGACCGTTTTGTATATCGCCGCGCATCCGGACGATGAGAATTCGCGGCTCATCGCGTATATGGCTAAGGACCGGCTATACCGTACCGGCTATCTGAGCATGACGCGTGGCGATGGCGGCCAGAACCTCATAGGCGATGAGCAAGGCGTGGAGCTGGGGCTTATCCGGACGCAGGAAATGCTGGCTGCGAGGCGGATGGATGGGGCCGAGCAGTTCTTCTCCCGGGCTTTCGACTTTGGTTTCTCCAAGTCTACGGATGAGGCGTTGAAGACCTGGGGGGAGCAGAAGATCCTCAGCGATGCGGTGTGGGTGATCCGGAAGTTTCAGCCGGACGTCATCATCACGCGGTTCCCGCCCGACGGCAGGGCCGGGCATGGTCATCATTCGGCCTCGGCAGTGCTGGCGCATGCCGCTTTTTTAGCCGCGGCTGACCCGACTAAATTCCCGGAGCAATTGAAATATGGCGTGAAGCCCTGGCAGGCCAAGCGCATCTTGTGGAATACCTTCAACTTCGGCGGTGAGAATACGACCGGTGAAGATCAGCTGAAGATCGATGTGGGCGGCTTCAATCCGATACTGGGGAAGAGCTATGGCGAGATCGCCGCGGAGAGCCGTACCAATCATAAGAGCCAGGGTGCAGCGCTTACCCCGGCGAGGGGCGCGTCCATGGAATACTTTACGCTCGTGGACGGGGCTCCCGCGCATGGCGATCCGCTGGACGATGTAGAGACCTCCTGGCGCCGGGTAGACGGCGGGGAGCGGATAGGGTCGATGGTCGACCAGCTGATCCACGATTTCTCGCTTTCGCATCCGGAGCGGTCGGTGGCCGGGCTGGCGGAAGCCTACAAGGCGATCTCGGCGCTGAAAGACGGGTATTGGAAGACGCAGAAGCTGCAGGAGGTAAAGCAGCTGATCGCGGATTGCAGCGGCTTATGGCTGGAGGCGGTGACCCGCACGCCTTACGCGGTGCAGGGGGATTCGCTAATGGTGACGGTCGTCCTGAATAACCGGCTTAATGCGCCTATAGCTATCAAGGGAGTGAGCTTCGCCGGCTACGATACGTCCTGGCAGCAGCAGCTGCAGGGAGATAAGAATTACTCTTTTTCGAGGTATATCTACGTTTCGCCGGGCATGCCGGTGACGCAGCCTTACTGGCTGGCGGAGGAGATGTCGCCGGGTTCCTTTAATGTGAGCGACCAGCGGCTGATCGGCAACCCACAGGGGGCGCCTGCCTATGCCGTGAGCTTCCGGCTGGTTGCCGGCGACCAGGAGATGGTCTTCACCCGGCCGGTACAGTATAAGTATACGGATCCCGTGAAGGGCGAGCTGTATGAGCCGGTGACGGTGATACCACCGGTGACGGCGCAGTTCGATCCCGCGCTGGTGCTATTTATGGACGGAGAAGAAAAGGGATTCCGGGCAGAGGCAGAGAACCATACGAATCGCGCCTTGCCGGCGATGGCCCTCACCCCGACGCCTGGCCTTACCATCGGGAGTCCTGCGACGTTAGCTACCGGGGATTCCTGGAAGGCGAAACCGGCAGGTCATGGCAGCGAGACGATGACGGCAGACCTGCTGCTGGACCATAAGGGTGGGAAAGACACGGCCCTGCAGCTGAGGACGGTCGCTTACGATCATATTGCCCGTATCGACTATTTCCGTCCCGCCAGGGAAAAATTCGTCGTGGCGGACGTAAAAACGGCAGGCCATCGCATTGGCTATATCGAAGGGGCGGGGGACATGGTCCCTGCTGCCCTGGAGCAAATGGGCTACGAAGTGATCCTGCTGAAAGAGAAGGACCTCACGGCAGGCTACCTGCGGCAGTTCGACGCCATAGTGGCGGGGGTGCGCGCCTACGATG
>JAMFRX010000470.1 GCA_026224995.1 Puia dinghuensis | reverse complement strand
CGCCGCGCGATCTTCATATTCACCGCATTGTCTTCCACCAGCAGGATCTTCACCCCATTGAGCTTCTGAAGCCCGCGGAGCTTCTCCTTAGGTACGATGATCACCTGCTGCTCAAAAGGCAGCCTGAGCGTAAAAAAGAAGATACTCCCCGTCTCCGGCGCGCTGGTCACTTGCAGGTTGCCGCCCATCTTCCTCACCAGCTCCCGGCAGATGCTCAGCCCAAGTCCCGACCCCCCATATTTACGGGTGGTCTCCGCATCGGCCTGCGTAAAGCTCTCGAAGATCATATGCAGCTTTTCCGGTAAGATACCGATGCCCGTGTCAGTCACGGCAAAATAGATCTCGACACCAGACTCGGTAATATTGCCGGCCCGCGCCTTCAGGGTCACCGACCCCGTCTCGGTGAATTTCACGGCATTGCTCAGGAGGTTGAGCAATACCTGCTTCAACCGCATCCCATCCCCAATCACCTTCTTCCCCTCCGGCAGCTCGTCTGCTTCCAGCACCAGCCGGATATTCTTCTGCTGGACCGCCATCGCAAAGGAGTCCACAGCCTGCCGCAGCGTCAGCCCCAGATCGAATGACTCGTGGAAGAATTCCAGCTTGCCCTCATCCAGCTTGCTGAAGTCGAGCACGGCATTCACAAGCTGCAGCATATGCTCCGAAGAATCTTTCAACACTTTAAAATGCTCGCTCTCCTGCAACGGCTCATGGTCTTCCATCAACAGGTGAGTGGTCCCGATAATGGCATTCAGCGGCGTCCTCAGCTCATGGCTCATATTGCTCATGAACCGCGCCTTGGCGGCAGCCGCCTTCTCGGCCTTCTCCTTCGCCTGCAGCGTCTCGAATTCCGCCAGCTTCAGGGAAGTAATATCCAGGATGCTGATCTTTATGAATTGCTTTTCGGAGTATTCAAACGATACGATGCTCACAAACCCATGAAAAGAGCCCCTCGTCCTCCTGTCGAAGCTGATATCGCCTTGCCAGTTCGCCCTCCCCCCGTGCAGGTCGATGACCTGGACCATCTTTTCTCCCAGTACATCCGTCACGGAATAGGAAGTATGCTTCTTGTCCAAAGCATTCAGCGCAAACAGCTCCGCGGCCTTGTCATTGTACTGGTGAATGGTCAGAAAGACCGGATCCACGACAAATACCGCGTCAAGCGAAGTGTTCAGGATGGTATCCGTGAATTGCTGCTCGCTCTTCCTGCGCCTCTCCTTGGCATCCAGTAGCCGCAGGACCACATAAAAGAAGACGATGACCAACAGGAAGTTTATAAGGATGTTGAGGACAAGGTGACTGTTAGCCACGGTATCGGACACCAGCTCCGAAAAGCTCTGGTAAGGAAAGAAGAGCACGATCGCCAGCAGGTTCAGCGTCGTTCCGGTGATGAAAGTCGTGACGAAGAAATTGTTCTTGCGGATCCGCAGGAAGAAGATCATGGCCATCATAAAAGGGAAGAGGTAGAGGTAGGACCCCTGCCGGGTACCCTGAACATAGCAAAGGCAGAGCGAATGCAGGTTCACGAAGAGGATGCTAAGGACCTTCGGCAGCTCCCGATACCCCTTGAGGTTGAGGAGCATGAAACCAAACAATACCAGGATGCCCGATCCTTCGATCACGGCGCTCTTGATCATCCCGTCGGCAATATAGTAAAGGCAATTAATGAGATTACAACCCATGGCCAGCACAATAAAGGTATTGTGCTTCCAGAACTGTATACTGGAGTTCACGGATGTCTCCCGGAGTGCAGGGTTTTTCAGGTTGCTCAAAGGCGGCTATTGGAATTTACTCTTAAAAATATGATAAAAATCAGTTATTTGCAAGTAATTATGCCTCCACAATATCTTGATAAGAAATCAATAACATCTCTTCTTCCCATGCACGCCTGCATCACTACCATGGAACGCATGTTCCGGTCCCTGGCCGCCGGCGAATGCCTGCAGCCCCTGCGCACCCTCATGTGGCTACCGGACAAAAGCGGCATCCTGGGCATGATGCCCGGCTATGCCAGCTCCCCCGAGATCCTGGGCATCAAAGTGATCACGATCTTTCACGCCAACGGAGCCCTCGGCCTCCCTTCGCACCAGGGCGTGGTCATCCTCTTCGACGCTGCTAAAGGCACACCGCTCCTCCTGCTGGATGCCACCGAGATCACCGCCATCCGTACCGCCGCCGCCAGCGCCCTGGCCACCCGTATCCTCGCAAGAGAAGACGCCACCCGCCTCGCCATCCTCGGCACCGGCGAACAAGCGGAAAAACACGTGGAGGCTATCGCCCTGGTAAGAAACCTCACGGAGATCACCATCTGGGGCCGAAACGAGACCCACGCCCAAACGCTCAAAGCCAGGCTCCAGGCCTTCCACGATATCCCCATCCACGCCTGCCCCACCGCACAGGAAGCCGTCAGCGAAGCCGATATCATCTGCACCGTCACCTCCTCACCCCAACCCGTCCTACACGGTGAATGGATCCCCGAAGGCGCACACATCAATGCCGTCGGCTCCTGCACCCCCGCAACACGAGAGCTCGATACCCAGGCAGTCGTGCGATCCAGCCTGTTCACCGATCGGTATGAGTCACTCTACAAAGAAGCTGGTGAATTCATCATCCCAAAAACCGAAGGATTCCTGGCCGAAGAACACGCCACCGAGCTCGGCGAGGTCCTCACCGGCATAAAAAAAGGCCGCCAGAATGCGGCCGATATTACGCTCTTTAAATCGCTGGGCATCGCCGCGGAAGATCTCTTCGCAGCGAGATATATCTATGACCAACTAACTATATTCCCTTGATCGCGGCGATCATCTTATCCGCCTCAGGCTGCTGAAAGTTCGTCAGCGACCCATCCTCACAAGTCAGGATATACCAAACCGTCCCCTTAGGCGCACCCTTCTTCACATCCATCCGCTTGATCGTATAGTCCTTGAACTTGGCTATATCTCCCGTAGATCCGGTCTTTAAAGCCGTCAGGCCCTTCCCGAAATAGCGCACCTGCTGAACATCCGAGAATTTCAGGGTGCTCATATTCACGCTGCTGGATTCCTGCTGGTCCCGGAACACCATCATATAGCTGGTATCCGATTCCCTGATGACACGTTGAAGGTCCAGCGGCCAGGTGCCGGTACGCGGGTCGATAAGGCTGATCGTGGACGTATTGACGATCACAAATTGCGCCTTGGAAAGCATGGGTATGAACAAAGATAGAATGATAAGTTTCTTCATGGCTATTGTGGTTTTCTTAATGGTATCGGATTTGGTTAACGAACAAACTGAAGATTTATTGTCCGGCTACCATTGCTTGATCGTCTTAACAATGATATCGGCCTCCGGCTGCTGAAAGCTGGTCGAACAAAACTGGTCCTTCAGGACAAACCAGATGCCGCCATCGAATTTCTTGTCAGCCCGTGTGATGGAATAATCTTTAAATCGGGCAATATCGCCATTGGTTCCGACCTTGAGCGCGGTCAGCCCCTTGCCGAAATAGCGCAGCTGCTCGATATTAGGGAAATCCAGGGTATCGAGAACATTCGCGTTCATCACCTGCTCGTCTCTGAAAATAAGGGAATAACTGACGCCCGGCCTGTCCGTCGTACGTTCCAGGTTGATGGGCCACGCCCCGCTACGCACTTCTACGGACGGAGCTTTCGAAGAAGGCAGCTTATACATAGCCGCCAGGGGCACTAAGAGGATACCTAATAAGAGTTTTTTCATACAATGCTTGGATACCGCAATAATATAAATTCCTGCGAATACCTGCAATAATCCCGCCAAAACTTACTTCAGTTATTTTTCCGGCGTCAACACAATATTCCTGAACTCTATAGGTCCATGATCCCCCTGTAAATAGATCGGCCCCGGCTCCCCTTCCCTACTGTCCAACGCCCCGCCGGTTATGCCCGGTATCTCCTGCCGGCAGACCACCGTCTTGCCATTGAATACAATGGTCACCACCCTGCCCACCAGCGTGATATCATACGATTGCCACTCCCCGGGTCCCTTGGCAGGTTGCTCTAACGGGCCTAAGAATCCATAGACCGCGCCGATCTGGTTGTTCGGCGGCTCCTGCCCCTCCGTATCCTCTATCTGAACTTCATAACGCCCCCGCAGGTATACGCCGCTGTTACTGCCCTTGGGATATCTGAATTCTATATGCAGCTTGAAATCGGTATAGCTGGCATCAGTGGATATGTTCGCGCCGGAATGCGGACTGCGTAAGATTCCACCCTCCGCCTGCCATTGATTGGTCGCGCCCAGCGCATGCCACCCCTGCAAGTCCTTGCCATCAAAGAGCGTCACAGGGCT
>JAMFRX010000469.1 GCA_026224995.1 Puia dinghuensis | reverse complement strand
TGAACTCACCGGCGGTGAGCACCTGGTTATAATGAAAGATAAACGGATTGAATGGATCGACAAACATCTTGTTGGGACTGTCGATATTCCACCCATTGGGGGTGGCATCGCCGACGATCCATAGCTGGGTATAAAGCGGCAGGGCGGCAGGTGTATACGAAATGGTCAGGCTGATGAGGTTCACCGAGATCTGGTAGACGCTCGCGCTGGAGACGACAAATTCGTTGTCGGGGTCACTGGCATTTTGCCTCAACACAATATGCATGCTGTCGGCTCCTTTCGCGTAAGCGGGTAACAAGGAGCCCCGCGTCGTAACAAAAGAAAAATGCCCCGGAGTCAGCGTCCCCTGGTAATGAAACAGGCCCGGAACGGTGGGATCTGCAATCAGGCTGTCTGCCGTAGCAGGACTGCCTCCGTCCGCCGTGGCATCGCCAAGGATATAGAGGGTCTGGGAGACAGGTTTGTACGGCGCGATGGAAAGATACACGATTGCGGACGTGTCGCTTTTGACGCCAGATGCAGAGATAGAATCCACGATGCGCGCCTGGAGCTGGACTGCGGTATCCGGCGCCGCATTCCAGTAGGTGGTTAACAAAGTATTCAACGTGCCGGCCGTATAGCTGAGCGTATAGATATTCTTGCCAAGGCTTGTTTTAACGCCCGTGGAGAAATTGCCCCCCTTCTTATCGATCTCGAGCGTGTACGAGATGGAAGCGCCGGTGCCATAATTACTGCCCGTCGTCCAGTTGAAGGTGAGGGCGGCATTGTATTTATTGGCTTCGTTCAGGACGATCGCCGAATCCGACGCCATGGAAAGCGCCAGCGGGGCATTCACCTTACTTGGCGAGAAGTTCTCGGTTTTCTTACACGAAGGGCCAGCGGCCGCCATCAGCAGCAGGATGAGCGTCCACTTACCCAGTTCCTTTAGCAGCAGCGAATAGTTTATGGTAGACATAGCTTGATTTTTACGATTATTGAGGGTTCTCAAATCCGCCTAATAGCCGGGGTTTTGGGTAAGATTAGGGTTGGCTTGCATTTCCGCCAGGGGTATCGGCATCAGCAGGTTATTTGCCGTTGCATTGGTATGCCCGATAGAATGCAGGAAATCCAACCCATACTGACCTTTGTCTATCCGGATAAGATCGAACCAGCGCTGCCCTTCGAAGGCCAGCTCCATCCGCCGCTCGTGCAACACGGCAGTCCGGAAGTCAGCCTGCGAAAGCGTTCCCGCCACATCCGGCAGACCGGCCCGTTCCCGCACGAGGTTGAGCGGCGCAGCGGCCTGGGCCGTCTGACCCGTTTCGTTCAGCGCCTCGGCCTGCATCAGCAGCACATCCGCATAACGCAAAGCGGGGAAATCTTCCGCGCTGGTATTATACTGTGGCGAGATCGAAGTCGGAACGAGGAACTTGCGAACATTATACCCCGTCGTCGAATAGCTGCTGTCGTATACATTCCCATAAAATGCGGGACACCCGGGGTAGAGGATCGTCAGGTCTTTGCGAAGATCGCCGGCTTCGTAGCTATTGACGAACTCCTGCGTCGGCTGGTTCCAGCCATACGCCCCGCCTACGAAAGTGGTATTCCGGGGCCCCATATAGGTGCTTGTCCAGGAGGCCTGGTTGAGGTCGTCAAAAAAACCATATAAGGTGCTGCCGCTGTACTGGATCTCAAAGATGGATTCCACCGAATTCTTGGTCGCGATCGTAAAGTTGTCGGCGTAGTTGGCATTCAGCTTGTAGCCGAGAGCGCCTACCTGCTGGCATAACGTAACCACATCGGCATAATCGCCAAGCGTGAGATCGACCTTGGCCAGCGTAGCGATGGCCGCGCCCTTGGATGCACGACCGACATCGGAACCCGTATAGGTCTCGCGCGGCGGCAAAAGCCCGATCGCATCGTTGAGGTCTTGCTGGATCTGCTGGTAGATGGTTGCCGCGGCCGTTCGCTTTGGGTAGTAATCGGCGGATGAAGGCGACTGCGGGTCCAGGATCAGCGGAACATCGCCGAAATACCGGACCAGGATAAAATAGTAATTAGCCCGCAAAAACTTCGCT
>JAMFRX010000468.1 GCA_026224995.1 Puia dinghuensis | reverse complement strand
GGAAATATCTGGGATCGCCACGTGCTCATCGACGCCCCGCAAATCACCGCGGACGCCGATAAGGGCAGCGATTTCAAATTCAACCGGTTCTATAGGGAGATCGCCGTAGACGCCGGCAGCGGCCTCCGATTCGATTTCGACCTGTTCATCATCCGCTTTGATTATGCGTATAAGATCAAGAATCCGCAGTATAGCAACGAGTGGTTCGAAGGCCTGAAGCTCTTCCACGGCCAGTTCCAGCTCGGCATCGGCTACCCCTTTTAGGACTTCAGCGGACACGTGTGCCCTGTCGTAAACGATCACGCCAGCCCCGGGCTTCCCTCACCCCCCGCCAGTTTCGCCTGTATATACTCCCGGGCAGTTTCCATCGTCAGCGCATCATCTACCCTATATTCCCCGATACGGGTACGCCGCAAGCTGCTGAGATAGCCGCCGCAACCCAGGACGGCCCCGAGGTCATTGGCCAGGCTGCGGATATAGGTTCCCGTTGTACATACTACCCGGAAGCCCAGGACCGGCAGCTGCCAGGAGGTGATCTCGAATGCTTTGATCACTACCCGGCGCGGCTCCAGCTTGACCTCCTTCCCTTTCCGCGCCAGCTCATATACGCGCTGGCCGCCGACCTTGATCGCGCTATGGGCGGGAGGAACCTGCCAGATCTCACCGGTGAATTGCCGCATAATGGTCTCCGCCAGGAGCTCATGCGTCACGAAAGACGGGTCTTTCTGCGGCTGCGGCTCGCTCTCCAGATCATAGGTGGGGGTGCTGGCGCCGAAGGTCACCGTCCCGGTATATTCTTTCTCCTGCGCCATGTACTCGTTGATGCGTTTGGTATATTTTCCGGTACAGAGGATCAGCAGCCCTGTAGCCAGCGGGTCCAGCGTTCCGGCATGCCCGATCTTTTTAGTCTTCACCTGCCCGCGTAGCTTACGTACGACATCGAAGGAGGTCCAATCCATCGGTTTGTCGATAAGCAGCATCTGGCCTTGCTCGAAGATATTGATAGTAGGCTCCATTGCGACAAAGATAACGCGCTAGATGGCCAGCCTGGCTTTTATCTCCAGGTATTTATTGACGGTCTGCACAGTGAGGTTCTCGGGCGCCGTGAGGATGGTGGCGATGCCATGCTGCTTGAGCTCTTTCACGATGAGCCGCTTCTCATAGGCGAACTTCTCGGCGATGGTCTTCACATAGACCTCTTCTATGGAGCCGGCATCCTTCTGGCTTATCTGCTGAAGGCCCGTATTCTCGAAGAAGACCACCAGCAGCAGATGGCGCTTCGCGATGGCGCGGATATAAGGCATCTGGCGCTCCAGGCCGCTCATGGATTCGAAATTGGTGAACAGGACGATGAGGCTCCGTTGGGTGATGCGGGTTCGCACCATCGCATAGAGCTTCTCATAGTCCGACTCCTGCCAGCGTGTCTGCTGGTTGTAAAGCACTTCCAGGATATTGCTCATCTGCATCGCCTTGCGGCCGGCCGGAAGAAAGGTCCCGATCTGGTCGGAAAAGGTGAGCAGGCCGGCCTTGTCCTGACGGATGAGAGCCACGCGCGACAAGACAAGCGTGGCATTCACCGCATAGTCTAGCAGGCTCATGCCGGCGAAAGGCATTTTCATCACCCGCCCTTTGTCGATGACGCAGTAGATCTGCTGGCTCTTCTCGTCGGTGAAGTTGTTGACCATGAGCTGGCCACCCTTACGGGCAGTGGCCTTCCAGTTGAGACTGCGGATATCGTCGCCGGTGACGTATTCCTTGATCTGCTCGAACTCCAGGCTATGCCCCAGCTTGCGGATGCGCTTGACGCCGCTGTCGGCAAGATTGTCCGAGGCCGCCAGCAGCTCAAATTGCCGGAGAGAAAAATAGCTGGGCAGCACTCTTACCGTAGTCTTCGCCTCCAGCGTCTTGCGTCGTATCAGCAACGCGAAGGGGCTCTTGATAAAGACGTTGATAGCATGAAAAACATATTCGCCCCTTTCCTTAGGCTGCAGCACATAGTCCAGGGTACGGCTTTCCCCGGGCTTGAGATCGGCCGCCAGGGAGAAATGCCGGTCCTGCAGCTGTACGGGCAGCTCGTCGATGATCCGCAGGGATACCGGGAAAGAGTAGTTGTTGGTCACGTCCAGGTGCACGGGATTGAGGTCACCGTTGCTCATTCGGTCGGAGAGCCGCCGCCGGACGTTCACCGGCTGCTTGTTGGTGAACAAGACCACATAGTCCAGGGCCGTCACCACCACCAGGAACAGCAGCAGCAGCTTGGCGATGGTGAACAGGAATGGAATGCCATAGGCCAGC
>JAMFRX010000467.1 GCA_026224995.1 Puia dinghuensis | reverse complement strand
TTTAGGATCCTTTCCCAGCTTTATCTTGATCATCCGAACGCCGTCCGCTTTGAACTGAACGGCTTTTTCCGCCATCCGTTGCGGGGTGTCGATCCCGATGGTGAGATCGGTCTCTACGGCCTTTTTCTTGCCGCCGAGGAAGCCGTAGAGTGGCTGGCCGGCCTTTTTGGCGGAGAGATCGTACAGGGCCATGTCGAAGGCGCTTTTGATCGTTGCGTTGAAGGCGGTGAAGTCGTGGAGCTGCTGCATCCGGGCTTCGATGTCGAGGGGGGCCTGTCCTTTCCACAGGGCGGCGAAGTCCTTAGCCATCTCGAAGCAGGTGGCCTGGGTCTCGCCGACGATCATGGGGAAGGCGGAGCATTCGCCGATGCCGTAGTAGCCGGCGTCGGTGTGTACGCGGATCAGGATGTTCTGGGCATAATGCATCGTACCAGTGGCGATGGTGAACGGATGCATCGGGATGGACAGCTTATAAATATCGGTATGCAGGATGGTCATAGTCGAATTCTTAGCGGGCAAAGATAGGGACTAATGGGTATAGCCCGGTCCGAAGACGGCTCTGCCAGGCGTGGCGCCGGTATGCCGTCCACCCTTGAGGACCTGGATGCCATTGACGAAGACGTCGGAGACGCCCGAGGCGAGCTGGTGTGGTTTCTCGTAGGTGGCGTTGTCACGAATGGCTGCCGGATCGAAGACGGCGATATCGGCATAGTTGCCGACAGCCAGCAGGCCTCTTTTTTTAAGATGCAGCTGAGCCGCGGGCATGCCGCAGAGCTTGTGGATCGCCTCTTCCAGGGAGATGACCTTCTCGTCCCGCACATATTTGCCGAGCAGCCGGGCGAAATTGCCATAGGCCCTGGGGTGGGTGCTGCTTTTGAGGAAGACGCCTTCCGGCGCCATGCTGGCGGCGTCGGAGCCGAAGGCCATATAGGGCAGGCGGATCTCCTTTTTTACATTTTCCTCGCTCATCAGGAAGTAGATGACCTCTACCCGGGAGTGGTCCTGGATGACGAGATCGATGATGGTCTCTTCGGGCGAGGTATGGCGCAGCCGGGCTATCTCGCTGAGCCGTTTGCCGGTGAGGTATTTCAGGGAATCCTGCTTGAAGCCGGTGCAGATGATGTTATCAGCGCCGGAGCCCAGGTAAAGGTTCTCCCAGGCGTCGGTGGGGGTGCGCATCTCTTTGATCACCTTCTGGCGGATGGCGGGGTCCTTAAGCCGTTGGACCCACTTATCCAGTCCGCCTTCCTGTACGGCGGGTGGCATGGAGGCATCGAAGCCTGTGGCCCCTGCCGTATAATTGTACATACAGGCGGAGATGTCGAGGCCGGTTTTGCGGGCGCTATCGATCTTTGCGGTCAGGCTATCGATCTTTCCCCAGTTATTTTTCCCTGCGGCTTTCAGGTGGTAGAAGATGGCCGGGATATGGGCGTCATGCGCGATGCGGATGAGCTCGTCGGCGGCCTGAAGGAGGTGGTTGCCTTCGCTGCGGATGTGGGAGATATATACGCCGCCATAGGGTGCGGCGGTCTTGCAGAGCTCGATGAGCTCGGGGGTCTGGGCATAGAAACCCGGGGCATAGATGAGGGCGGAGCCGATGCCGAGGGCGCCTTCTTCCATGGCCTTTTGGGTGAGCGCTTTCATTTTGGCGAGCTCGGCGCTGTCGGGGGCGCGGTTGGCATAGCCGAGGAAATATTCCCGGATCGTGGCGGCGCCGACGAAAGAGGCGACATTGGTGGAGACGCCTTTTTTCTGGAGGTACTGGAGGTAATCTTTCAGGGAGGTCCATTCCACCTTGTATTTGATATCGCCCAGCTGGCGTTCGGTGATCTTCTTCATGGTGTCCGTGAGGGGGCCTTCGGAATCTCCTTCGCCGAAGATCTCCAGGGTGACACCCTGCCTGATAGCGCCCATGGAGCGGCCGTCCTGGAGGAGGGATTCCATGGACTGGCTCTGCATATCGATGAAACCCGGGCTCACGGCCTTGCCCTGAGCGTCCAGCTCGGTGGTCCCCTTTGCCGAAGACAGGTCGCCGATGGCGGCGATAGTATCGTCCTGGATGGCTATATCGCCGTTGAAAGGCGTCTTGCCGCTACCGTCGTAGATCGAGGCATGGCGGATGATCGTGGAGTAATGCGGGGCCTGGCGGCAGGAAAAGAGCAGCCCCAGTCCCAGTAAGAAGTGGGCAGGTTTTCTCATGAACAGTTGATTTAATCCGAAAATAGATAAATTTGCCGAAAATGAGGTCTGATCAGTATGAATAAAGAGCCAGAAGCCGTTTCTTTTGAAAACACGGCCAATGCTTTCGAGCACAAAACCGATAAAGAGCTAAAGAAAGCGGAGTTCCTGTTCTCAAGCATGGGGTACAGCGCCCTGGTGAAGCTGGGCACGCGGCTGACGCCCTGGATGATCCGGTCCGGTCTGCCGGTGAAGGGGCTGATCCGGGATACGATCTTCGCGCAGTTCGTCGGGGGCGAAACGCTGGAAGAGACGGCTGCCGTGGCCCGGAAGCTGGGCGGGTATCATGTCGACGTGATCCTGGACTATGGGGTAGAAGGCGGCGAGGAAGGCGATAAAGGGTTCGAGCATGCGTGTGGGGAATTCATCAGGGTTATCGACTATGCCGCTACGCAGCCCAATATCCCTTTTATGAGCATCAAGGTGACGGGATTTGCCCGGTTCGGCCTGCTGGAAAGGCTGGATGCGGCCATGGAGGAGCTGGAAGGACCCCTGATGAAGCGCTATCTCCAGGCCCTGGAGGCGCTGGCGCCGGAAGAGAAAAAAGAATGGCAGGCGGTGAGCGGGAGGATGCAGCTGATCTGCCGGGCGGCGGCCGACCGGAAAGTAGGCGTGCTGGTGGATGCAGAGGAGACCTGGATACAGAGTCCTGTGGACGTGCTGACGATCCTGATGATGGAGCAGTTCAACAAGGGGCGGACGGTAGTGTACAACACCATTCAGCTTTATCGTGCAGACCGGCTGCTATTCCTGAAAGACTCCCATACCGCGGCGGTGCAACGGGACTTTATCCTTGGAGCCAAGCTGGTGCGGGGCGCTTATATGGAGAAGGAGCGCAGGCGCGCCCAGGAAGCCGGGGTCGGCTCACCCATTCAGCCAGACAAGGAGGCTACGGACAGCGATTACAACTCCGCGGTTGAATTCTGCATCGGGCACCTGGACCGGATTGCGTTGATCGTCGCTTCGCATAACGAATACAGCAATCTCTATGCGGTGCAGCTACTGCAGCAAAAGGGGATGCCCCTGGATCATCAGCATATCCATTTTTCCCAGCTATACGGCATGAGCGACAATATCACCTTCAACCTGGCGAAGGCCGGGTGTTCGGTGAGTAAATACCTTCCTTTTGGACCTATAAAGGATGTCATTCCCTACCTGATGCGGCGGGCGCAGGAGAACAGCTCTATGAGCGGGCAGACGGGGCGGGAACTGGGCCTTATCCGAAAAGAGCTTCGTCGCCGGGGGATATAGACGGCCACCTTACATAGGTTGTCTGAACCTCAATATCGGGGATCTTGCCTTTAAGCTCATTTTCGTCGATCAGCAAATTGGGAATGGCCAGGCGGCGGTCGTCTTTGAATTGGATCTCCACCCAAGCGAAGTAGGCAATGGGATTGCGGGAGCCCCGACTTTTATATTCCGTGACCAGTGTGATCTCTTTTTTGTCGAAGCGTTCCGGGCTTTCCTGCGGGCCATAGTAAAAGAAGTCGTCGCCTTTGGAGATGATCAGCACTTTCCTTTTGGAATGGCGGTAATAGTTGGCAAAGAGGATCAGGTTCGGAACTCCGCCGAGCAAGCCGATGTAGGGTATAACGAGCAGCAGCGCCAGCGGATGTTTGCCCGGCGACCAGGCAAACAGTTCCCAGATGACAAAGCCGAGCATGACTATCGTCGCTGCAAAGAAGATCCCGCTGCTGCCGAGCAGGAAGCGCAGGATGCGTTTGTCCGAGACCCGGTAGTGGAAATCCCTGTCGACAAAATGGGAGAGGTTTTTATTGGGCCAGCTATGTTGAAGCGTGAAATCCGCAGTATCGAAAGGGTGATCGTCAAAAAAAGACCGGATCAGGGGGGTTGCTTCCGCGTATTGCGAAAAGGTTTTGGAGAACAGCTGATGCTGCAGGTTGAAAAAATAGAGTATAAATTTCCCGTTGTAATACAGCGCGAGTTTCAGAAAATTACCCTGGGCATCCTGGATGGTGACGGAAGGGGAGGTGAGGCCAACGCGAAGGTGATCCCGCTGCTTTTCCCAGGGAAAGTCGGCTATGAGCTGAATGGTCTCCTGGGCTGTTCGTTCCTTTTCGCCGGTGTATTCTCCGGTCTCGAAATTGGGGTACTGAATTTTTACAAGCAGCTGCAAAGGAGGTATTTTTTGTCTTGCAAATCTAGAAAAATCCTTAAATTGCACGCTCTTAGTTTTTTTTGGGTTG
>JAMFRX010000466.1 GCA_026224995.1 Puia dinghuensis | reverse complement strand
GGCGACATTCCAGGCAAACTGCCCATTGGCGGAATGCCCCATGGCAATAATTGGCGCCCGGGCAATTTCGGCATAGCCCGACTCACCCGCCAGGTCCGACAGCATTTTTTCGAGGACGTCGCCGGCGCCCGGTTTCATGTCTGCCGTGAGCACCGTGTTCCTACCCGGCCCTACCCATATGATCCCCAATCCTTCTTCGGCAGCCGTCCGGCGGATCAGAGAGTCTTCCAGCCAGTTCCGCTCCAGTAAATTGGACAGGGAAATAATAACGCCCCGCACATACTTACATTTGGGCGGAATCCACAGGTAAGCGATCCTCCCTCCGGCATCCACCGAATATTGGTAGACGGAATAAATACCCGGATACTGCCCCACGACCGACAGACTTCCCCACCATAAGAGCAATACACCCAATAATCTTTTCATGTACTCATGATTTTTTGATATAAAAAGTCCGCGCCACCGGCTCCGCCGATCTGATTGTCGGTTCTGTACTCCGCCCATACTGCCAGGCCACCACCGTCAGCTTCACTGGGTAGCGGCTCTGTGGCGGAAGCCGGGTGAACACTAAGCGGTTGCCGTCGATCTCCGCAGGGCCTTCCAATACATAAAAGGATACAGGCAAACCGGCATCACTGCTTGCCTGTAAGCTCAACGGTCCGGATCTAACAGTCCTGTCAGCAATAGCTGGAAAATCAATATGCTGCCCGGTACCCTCCGTATTCACGGCAGGCACTTGCATCTCTGCTTGCTGGATCGCAGGTTTGTATTCCTTATCTCCCGGATAGACGGCAACAAAAGTAAGCGTATGGCGACGAGATGGCCCCGACTCTTTTTCAAGTGATAGCCGAAAACTGGTATCGTTTATTTTGATAAAAGGGCCGATGACCCGTTCGATACGAATGGTGGAAGCATCCTGTGGATGAACGACAGTGGCCCCCACCGGCAGACCGGTCCACATGGCCGGTCGTGGACTTTCGCCGGGCACGGTATCCAGAAATCCCGGTCGCAGGTTAAAGGTAATGCCGTCGCCCTGCGGCACCCAACGGAGCTCTACCTGGAGATGCGTGTTCTTTTGTTGTACCGCCTTACCGTCTTGCCAGTAACCCAACAGGGGCGCCGGCATATCCCGATAGACCGCTTCATACCTTTCGGTCATGCGGACCATCTCCTCATCGAAAAACCAAAAGGCCTGCGTCGTATCCCCTTGATACTTGCCTACAGGCGCGGACGCCGCAGCAGGCGGCTGGTTATAGCGCCATTTGTCCATGAGCCAACCCGTGCGTATCGGATCTATTTTTTTTAGCTCCGGCTGGCCCAGTAACGGATCACTATCCGGCAGGCGATAGTGCATGGCCTTGCGAATATAAAAAGAGATATAATCGATCTTTTTCTGGCTCGCTGCAAAATGGCTTTCTGCAGGACAAGCCAACATGCTCAGAGGCATAGCAGGATGCGCCTGCCGTTCCTTCAGCCCCTCGGTGGACCAGGTAGCGGCCGCCTCGTATTCGCCCATGGTTTCCAGCGATGGGATATAATCGATATTTTGATCTTTCGCCCAAATGTCCGGAGCGTATTGCGGGTGACGGAAATAAGGCCATTGACCACTCACAGAAATACAGGCCAGCGTACGTTCGGGAGCCCAGGCGGCAAAATAATAGGGCCAGCTGGCGGCAGCGGAATGGCCAATAGGGATGATGGGATCGTTCTTTAGCTCTGCATAGCCGGAAGAATCGGCGAGGTCACCGATGAACCGGTCGAATACAGTGCCCGCGCCCTCGGTCCATCGAAAATTGTGATCGAAAGGCGGGGCGACCCAGACCTCCGCGATGCCTAGATTGGCCATCGCTTTCCTAAAGGTAGAATTTTCGAGAATGGACAGCTCCTCCATATTGTTCTGCGCAACGATAATAGCCCTGACTCGTTTGCAGGACGGAGGGATCCAAAGCCAGGCGCGGGCCTCGGGATTAGATTTTCCACCGCTGACAACGACTGACCATTGCCATTCCTGCGCCGATGTACCCGCAGAGATTGCAAGCAGAAGAAAGATCGAGATAATATAGCGTCGTTGCATAATATTATTGTGGTTTACTGTCGCTGGTTATCCAGTAGACATTCGTCCGGCGCCGATGGATGCGGTAATAAGGTTGTAGCAGGATGTTGTTATCCGTCATGAATTCAAGGGGCCGGCCGGTAGGGCGGATACGATCCGTAAGAGACTGATTGAGGTTGAGGAAAGGGTTGACGCCGGCAGGGATATGGTAGTCATAATCATAATACTCGTAAGGATCGGTGGGATCGTGAAAAGGCCGGCGCATATCTGCTGTTCCCATATCACCTGCGAGGATAATCGGTCCATAGGCGATGGCGTTGACGGTGGAATCGTCCGGTGCGGGTATCAGATGCAGACTCATGTTGTACGTGACACTAATCCGATCGCCGCGGCGCCATTTCTGTTGAAGCCGGATATAACTACCAGGGTGTTGGTGGACGGGGATGGCCTTGCCGTTGATGCTAATGGTCAAACCTTTGTTCGCCCATTCGGGATAGCGAAGATAAAGAGCGAAAGGCAGAGAGGAAACAGAATCCAGTATCAGGCTGGTTGTAGGTTGGTCGGGAAAGGCCGTCTCCTGCCGAAGACTTACTCCCTTTTCCTTCCAGTTCAGTACGGACGGAATAAAGAGATTGATGAATATCCCCTTATCGTCATGGTAATAAATCGCCTCCCCATATTTGGAATGACTTTCAAAGCCGGTACCGACGCAACACCAGAAAGAACTGTCGGGTGTACTGTATAACTTGTAGGCGCCGGGCCGCAGCGGGGTGAAATAACAGCTCATTCCCGTCTCCGGGTCCTGCTGTCCCAGGATATGATTGTACAGCGCCCGCTCATAATACTCGGCATATTTCTCATCTGCCGTCCAGGTGAACAAATGCCGCGTCACCTTCAGCATGTTATAAGTATTACAGGTTTCTCCTGTATACCCTGTCAGGTGCCGGGAGATCTTCCCCGCCTCGAAAAAATGTTCTTTATCGCTATTGCTGCCAATTGCAAATGTCTGATTGCGGATAACATCGTCCCAAAAATAACGGGTGATGGTCTCAGCCTTAGCGTCGCCGGTGAGCTCAAACTCGCGTGCTTCGCCATTGATCTTCGGGATCACGGTATTGGCATGCAATCCGGGCAGATCATCCTTTTGCGAAGCCAAAGGATCCAACACGGCATGATGATAAAACATGTCGCCGAGCCGTTTAAAGGTCGTATCGCCCGTAACAGCATAGAGATTATACCAGGCCTCATTCATCCCGCCAAATTCATTTTTGAGCATGCGCTGTAGTTCCTCAGGCGTAAGCACAGATAATTTTTTCATGGCCCACATGCCCATCTTCGTCGCAACGGTAAGGGCTTCCTGATTACCCGCATACGAATACTGGTCGATCAACCCTGCAACAAGCTTATGCAGTGTATACCATGGCGCCCAGACATATTGACCTGCGATGTTCCGATCAATATACTCTTGCGGGAAAGCACTGAGGTAGCCGTCTTCGTTCAACACTTCCTGAACCCGCGCCAGCCCGCGAACAAGGCTGTCGCCTTTGACCCGGAAAACTGCTTCGCCGGTGGATGCATATTGCAAGGCAAGGCCGGACATGATATGACCAATGCTATGTCCGCGCAGTTCCATGTCTAATTCTTCCCAGCCTCCCAGCGGCACCGGCATTTTCGTCTTGCTGACTTTATCTTCTGTGAGCAAACCGGCATTGACCCGGAAACTATGCAGCAGACGGTCGACAGGCAATGAAAGAAGCCAGGTTCCCTCTCGTGTCATGTTATCTATAAATGGACTTTCGAGAAGGCGGACATCCCGAAGGTCGAAGCTTTCTGCTTTAATGGGGATACTAATGGGAATACGATAGGCCACCGCCTCCTGTCCGGCATATTGCGCCTGGCCAGTCAGGGATATCGTCATCAGCAGCACAATTAATAATTTATTCATTCGCAGATGTTTTTTCGCTTTTGTCGAGGATATGGGTCTTTCCGCCCAGCAGGAGGCTGACGTGCATGACGGGCTGTCCCTGGATGATGATGTCAGGTGTCGGTGCGTCATGCACGATCATGAATACCTTGGATAGTGAGTTCAATATTACCTTTCCGTCCTTCCGCAAATAGCTGCCGTTGCTGATGAAGTAGTCAGTCACCTCATCCGGTTTGGTTGTCGGATAAGTCACTGCCATCATGTACGCATCCGTCTCCCAGCCATTGAATGCATTGATGCTGTTGCGATGCATCAGCCTGCCGTCTGCCAATAAATTAAGGTACACATCGGTGGTCTTGCCATCCTGGGTGATACGAACGCCAATCATATCTTTTCCTTCCAGTCTTTCGATCTGCGGAAGGTTGCTTCGGGCCGCGTTGCCATTGGCCCCCGAGGAGCCGGTGAAAGTAGTGACCGGCTGATTGCGTTCATCGAGCAGGATGATCGCATTGATAAACTTTTGCTGGAGCGCCGGATCAGGCGCCGAGATGGAATAATAAGGAATCTTTGTTTTCGCGTCACGATCCTTTATACCCATTTTTTGCTCCACCACCATCTTCTCAGGGAAATCGTGCGGATAGCCCAATGGAAGGGTTTCCGGAAATAATGGCCGGAAAAGGATGCCCGCGCTGCCGTCGCTGATCTCGAAATCAGGGCCTTTTTGTTTTGCCTCCTTATCGAAATGCAGCAAGAATTCGAACTTACCCGGCTCATACGCCTTGACATCGTCTATGACAAGGATCACCCGGCCTATCCACAGAAAATGCCGGTAATTGCGTAAAAAATAATGCGAAGTAGGTCCCTGCGCATCCGCGAAAACATATTTCAGATATCCGCCGTCCATCAGATTATAAACGTGGCCAGGATCTTTTACCGCATGGTACTCGTCCTGTGGGTCCTGGGCCTTGCCATTGAACAACATGACATTATGCGCCTCACTGCGGACAAAATAATTGCTGTATTCGTCCGCTCCATAAAACACATCCCCGCCGTCGATCAGCAGGTTTTTCCCTTTGTGATATAAGACGAACGATCCCGCATCTGCGTGTGCATGGTTCCAGGTAAAGCCGCACTTGACGCCCAACAATGTGGCGTTTGTATCCCACGACGAACGAAGTGTCGCCCAACCCATATCCTTATATAGCATGGAGGCAGCCAACCCGGGGTCCTTTAGAACGGCCTGTTTCGTTGTTCCCGCCGGTTCATATACCAATCCCATCGGATTACTCAACCCGAATTCGCCACGGCCACCGCCTGCATTGATCTGCTGCAGGTACCAGTCAAAACTTTGCTTGTGGAAGCCCAACGCCATCATGAGCTTCACCGGCTTCTGCGCATTACCCAACGGATTGGAATCGCCGAAATTCAATGATTGCAGCTGATCGCTACTGGGATAGCAGCCATGCACAAACCAATCCATCGTCTTGATCAGCATTTCATCATACGGCATCTTCACCGGTCCTAAAACATGCGTCCAGGCCAGGCGGAAAAGAAGGTATTCCGACAACGCGAAATTCGCATAGCCGATACTTTCATAAAAGCCGCCGTCCGCATCAAAGCTTACAGGCTTGTTATCCAGCACGCTGCCCGAAAAGGCAAACCATTCCTTGTCGGAACGCATCACTTCCTCTGCCCAGGCATGCGCCGCGGGTATTTCATTCATGACGGCCAGCGAGGCGACCCCTGCTTCGTTAACAACGGCGCTCCACCAGTTATGTCCCATTGAATTGAGTGAATGCAGCCGATGGTCGGCCGATATCCAGTCACCGACTGAAGGCTGTATCCCTAACTGTACAATCTTCTCCGCTATCTCCTTTCGTTCCGCCGGTCGCAGGTAATCATACAGGCAATCGAAGCCCAGTGAGGAAGTAAAGCAGGCCTTTCCGGTCGCCAGTCCGGCGTTCCAGCGAGGTGTCCGATCGTCCATTCCATCCCAGGCCACGCTGTTGACCAATTGCAACAATAACTCCTTTGCCCGGTGGGCATAGTCTGTATCACCCGTCATGCGGTATGCCAGACACAATG
>JAMFRX010000465.1 GCA_026224995.1 Puia dinghuensis | reverse complement strand
CGTTTTGTGTATAGTTGATGCTAGCTTTGGTGCAGCTGAACAGGATTCCTAGTAACATTAACGCGAACAAAGTAATGTTGATCCGCTTCATATTTTTTTGATATTTTTCGCTAAAGTATTCGAAGTCGACATAGCAAATTCGTTAAAATGTATTTTCAAGGATATTTAATAGACAAATCGGTATATTTCATATACGAAATGTGATTCCAGCCCTGTTTGAACCATATCATTCAGGCAACCATCTCCCTCCCCCCTCTATCCTGCTGAAAAAGAAGGCGTAAGGTACGGTAATCTCCCCTAACTGCGCGCATTCGGGGCCACCATGGTCGAATTATATTGGTAGATAAAAACAGCCGATTCGTCGTTTTTTTTATACTTTTGATACATACTAACAAAATAGTAACAACTGGGCCCATTAATATTGCAGCAATTAGTTAAAAAGGGCGAACTTCGCGCCTCTCTAATTAATACTGGCCTTCAGTCCGATTAAGAAAACCAGCATGACTATACATAAATATTTGAGAAAAGAACTGCTTTTTTTTCTGTCCTGTTTCCTGTCGGCCTTGTTTATTCTTTCGGGCTGCCAAAAGCAACCCGATCTGCTTTTCGGTAGTACCTACACCGACGATAATACCGGTGCCAATATAGTGGTCGTAGACACAGCCTCCATTAATATGACTACGGTCTATGTGGATTCCACCGCTACCTCCGCCACCGGCTTTCTCCAGGTTGGCTCCTATAATGATGACTGGCTGGGAAAAGTCACCACCCGGGCCTACCTGCAGGTGGCCCCTCCTACCAGCCTGCCGGTCCTCGATCCGCGGATCGATACCTACGACTCCATCGGAATGATCCTCTTCTTCAAGAAAAGCAATCCTTATTATGGGGATACCACGCGCATTGGCTCTTATGTGGTCAACCAGGTAGATACCCTCTTCCAGCTGGCCCCTTTCCAGCAGGGCTGGTTCAGCAACTCAGCCCTCCCCCTGGGGCCGGACCTGGGCTCTACCTCCGTGCTGATCGCTCCCAATATTCCCTATACCAGCCAGGGCACAGGCGATACCGTCCGTATCCGGATGGACGATGCCTTAGGCCGGCAGATCTTCAACATGGTCTATAACAAGTCCGATACGGTAACCCAATCCAGCCAATGGCTCAACTGGTTCCATGGACTTTGCATCTCGCCCGGACCCGGCGCCCCCGCCGGCATCATCGATGGCTTCAAGGATAGTTGTATCATGCGCATCTACTATCGGGAGAATGCGCTCATCAGCTCCGAAAAAGGCCTCGACTTCACCATCACCAATAAAAGCTTTCAGTTCAATAACGTCACGGACGACCGCACGGGCAAGCCCATCAGCAACCTGAACCTGCCTACGCAGATCGCACAGACTCCGCCGGAGACCCCTTCCGCGCAAATAGGCAATGTCGGTTATGTACAGACGGTCGGCGGCCTTAACGTCAAGCTGACCTTCCCCTTCCTGACCTCCATCGCCCTGCGACGGGATTTTATCGGCTTACTTCGGGCGACGCTTGTAGTGCGGCCGGTACCGGGCAGCTTCTCCTATGACTTCCGGCTTCCACCGACGCTCGGCATCTACAATACGGATCAGCACAACCTCATCGGTACCCCCGTCCCTGCCCTCGGCTCCGCCGGCGCACAGACAGGCGTCCTGCTCCTGGACTACTTTAACCCCCTGAACACGGTGTACACCTATGATGTTACCACTTTCGTAAAGACCCAGCTGACCAACCCAAGCCCCACGGCCCTGCAAACAGGGCTGATGCTCAGTGTACCCGCCCCGGCCAATGTGGGGGCCTTCAACCGGTTGATCATCCCCGACCAGACCTACCCTGTCAACCAACGGATCACCCTTAGCGTTTATTATATCTCGCTTTTCCCCCATCAATAAATCAAATGATACCAAATCGGATGAAACTTTCGATTCTCATAACGCTGCTTACTGTCACATCTCTTGGGGTGATGGCTCAAAATAATTTCTCGCCTTACTCTCAAATGGGTATCGGCGATATCGACAACGGGTTCTATAATCGTACCTCCGGTCTCGGCGAGACCGGTATCGCCTATCGAAGCAACCGGTTTCTCATCAATAACAACCCGGCATCCTTCTCCGGACTGACCAACCAGTTCTTTACCATGGAGATGAGCATCCGTGGCACCTTTGTCGATTATGCCGGTTCCGCTGTCGCCCCCGCAAGCACCCAATCCGGCGACATCACCTTCCGCCGGCTGGTGATGGGCATCAAGGCCGCCAAACATTGGGGCACGAGCGCCGGCCTGGTCCCCTTCGCCACCCAGAACTATGAGTTCAACGTCCCTTATTATATCCAGGGCAGCAACCAGGAAGTAGCCAATCACTATTATAGCGGCCACGGCAGCGTCAACAAAGCTTATTGGGCCAACTCTTACGAGTTCTTCCATCACCTGTCCCTCGGCGTTGAAGCCGCCTACATCTTCGGCGACCTCAATCAAAAGGATATCCTGCAGAACGCCACCACCGGTGCCACCCTGACCTCTACACAGAACGATATCTACCTGCAGAACCTGTACATGACCTATGGCATGCAGCTATACGGTAAGATCGGCAAGCACTGGGATTACATCCTGGGCGGCGTCTACTCCCAACGGGCCGACCTGCTGGCCTCCCCCAACAAGCTGGTGCTCGGCAGCGACTCCTCCATCCTCCAGAACGAACAGACTCCCGATAGCTATCTCAGCCTGCCCAACAGCTATGGCGCCGGCATCTCCATCACCCATAACCAGCATTATACCTGGCTCGCCGACTATCGCTATTCGGACTGGAACGCCGTCCAGAAGAACAACGCCTACCCCGGTCAGGATTATTCCATCGTCAGCAGCGAACGCGGCTCCCTCGGCTTCGAGATCTCTAAAAAAAGGAATTTCTATAACAACAAGATCGAGCTCAGCTATTTCCAAAGTGGACTATATTACAGCAATTCCTACCTGCAGATCAACGGCAAGCAGATCAAGGACTATGGCCTGACCCTCGGCTTCGGCGCTAACAGCCTCAAAACGCCCCTGGCCTATACCGTCGTCCTCAATTACGGTATCAGGGGGACCACCAATAATAACCTCGTCCGCGAGAACTACATCAACCTTTCATTCGTCATCAATTACGGCACTATCTGGTTTACGAAAGGAAGAAAATTTGACTAATTATGCTTGACCTCCACCAGCAGATGAAAGGCTTCCCCATGATGGGAGTACTCAACTGCATCGTCGTGGAGGACAACAATAAGCAGAGCGCCCTGCTCAAAGATTATATCGCAAAGACACCCAAGCTTTCCTTTTCAGGTAAATGCGAGTCCGCAGCAGACGTAGCTCCGCTCGTGATCCAGCATCGCGCGGACGTCATCTTCTGGGATTTCCGGCTCCTCGACAACCGGGTGATGCTCCGGCTCAGGGAATCGGGCTATTATCCCATCGTCATCTGCATCGCCGACAAGCAGGAGCAGGAAGAAAAAGAAACAGAGATGGACGTCTTCAGCTACCTGATCAGACCCCTGTCGTTCGAACGCTTCCTGTCTACGATGAACAAGATCAGGGACTATCTCTCCACTACCATCTATATTCATCACCGCAACAACCGCTTCCTCTTCATCAAATCGGAATACAAGATCATCAAGGTCCGGTTCGAAGACATCCTGTTCTGCGAAGGGATGAAGGACT
>JAMFRX010000464.1 GCA_026224995.1 Puia dinghuensis | reverse complement strand
AATTTTTACGGGTTCGGTCTTTAAATTTTCCATATATCTTTTTCTGCTATAACAGAAAAAGCCACGCCACCGAATTCTGCTCCGTCAGGACTGGCACAATTCTGTCACTATAATAAGTACCCATCCGGCATCCTGAAATAAAGCTATATGAAAAAAGAAATGTCAGAACACAGCGATTCCCAATTAGACGTCCTCTTCCTCAATGAGCTAAGGGAGATCTACGGAGCGGAGAAACAGCAGCTGATCGTCCTCCCGCTGCTCAAAAAAGCTGCATCTTCCCTGAAGTTGCGGAACGTCCTCGCCAGCCACCTCGACGATACCAGCGAGCATATCCGCCGGCTGGAAACCATTTTCGGTCTTTTGAACCAACCTGCCGAGATTCGCGAACCGGAAACGATCTTCGGCATCACCCGCGAAGCGGAGCAGGTGATTGCGACTACCGTCCAGGACACGGCTACCCGGGACGCCGGCCTCATCGTCGCCGCCCAAAAGCTCGAACACTACGAGATCACCTCCTACGGCAGCCTGGCGACCCATGCGCGCACCCTTGAGCACGATGAGATCGAAGAGCTGCTGGAGCTTTCCCTTTATGAAGAAAAGGAATCTGACGATCTGCTGACCGCGCTGGCGGAGAATTATATCAATACAGAGGCGAGCAGGGAGTGATTTGACAAACTAATGGAAAACGCTTCTCTTCAGCCGCCTTACCTCCTTCTGCAGCATCGTGTTCTTTTTGTCCAACGCTATCACATAAAGCGTCAGCTCTTCTATCTTCTTCAGGAGCGCAGCCTGGTTGGCGCCCAGGTCCAGTCCATTCTTTGCAACGCTGTCGGCGTTGACAACACCCGGCAAATGATGATTGGCATCGATATACCGGGCCAGGCCGTCCAGCGGGGGGAGTCGATAGCCCGTACGAAAGACATAATCCGGCCAGGTTGCCTGGTCGACCGTTACCTTACGTGTCCGGATCCCCGTCTCTACAAACAAACGATTGGTGCCGTCATTAATGTGGGTAGTGCCTATGCCGACCGCACCCGTCATCAGGTTGACCATCATGAAATTGTTGTTGAACGTCGGATTTCCGATATACACGGCTTGCGAGACCGCCGTACTACCGGGTATGGAAGCATTGTATGCGGCGATATAAACACCCAGCGGATCCCACCCATGGTAGGTTCCGATCAGATGCTGCGTGCTGGTGCCGTAAACGCTGGTAATATAGTTGTCATTATTAGTACCCGTACCGGTATTGTAGATCTCAAAACCCGATGCAAGAGCCTGCCCACGAACATCCAGCGATCCAAGCGGGGTGGTAGTTCCAATTCCTATGGATCCCGTAGCCGGCCATGGATTGGTGTTCTGTGCGAATAGATGGATAGATGTCAGGACGAAAGCAGTCATTAGAACGGCAGTACGTAACATTGTAGGAGGTTTATGGTGTCAAATAATTAGACAGAAAATAACCACAACTTCGGAGATGTTCCAAATATTTCTTCACCAACTAAGGACTTATAATTAGAGCTTACTGGCTGTCCGCATTCAGCACATGCTTCATATGCCGGTCCACCGCGATCCGCCGGACATAGATCAGCCGATAGCTACCCGTCTGCTCTGTATAGGCATAACCGGTATGCTGCCCTTTGGCCGTTACGCCTGCCGTGAACCACAATAAGCTAACGCCCCATTTATTGCAGTTGTACCCGCCGCCAAGCCGGAAAAGGAAATTATGTGAAAGCGCGACCTTATCGCTTTGGATCCCGCTGCCGAGCTCCTTGGAGAAGTTGAGATTGACATTCACATTGGCCGATCCCAGCAGGAAATAATTCTTTTCCCACACAAAGGTATAGGCATACCCCAAGCCCGCGCCCAACAGGAACAGGTGCATCTTGCGGAGATCTTCTTTGCTGACCGTGGAATCAACCTTGTACGGGGCGAAGGCGCTATCGGCGTTGATAGCAGTATAAAAAGCATTTCCCCCCACGAGAAAGGAGCCCGCCGACCGCTCTTGTATGGCCCCCTGGCCCAGCGCCGATCCATAAGAGAACCGGCGGTCGTTCAGGACGCGGTAACCGGTGATGCCCACCGTGCGCAGCCGCATGTCCGGACGAAGAAAATACCCATTGCCTGTAGTCGACCCCAGGTTGGGCCGGGCAAGATAATAGCCTTGATAGAATTGCGCCAAAGCGTCGAACACCCATTTCCGGCGATACACATGGGTCTGCAGATCAAAAGATTTGGTCCCGCCTTTCTTCCTGTCTGATTGTAGAAAGTCCAACCCTTTGGAAATGCTGAACGATACGAAGCGATAGGCCATTCCCACGCCCAGGTTCAGCGGGGTATTGGCACGATACTTCATCGTCGGCAGCGACCCCGGCGGGTCGAAGCTGAGGTGGCTGTAGTTGCGCGAAAGAAAGACGCGCGGGATCACCGATCCGCCAAAGGATTTATAATAGGTGCTGTCGGCGGCCGCGTCACGCTGCTGGGCCTCCGCTGAAAATATAAACGCAATGCAGGTCGCGAACAATAGGATGATCCTGTTCATGGTGTTGCTCAGTTTTAACGGGTCGGCGCCGCGATCGTAATGCCGTTGCCCGTAAGCGCCGCATGGATCAGCCCGGCAAACTCCACCGCATGCCCGCCATCGCCGTGCAGGCAAATGGTCTCGGCGCGGATCGCCACTATGGCCTCCCGGCCTATGGGCTGTACGCTGCCATCCTTTACCATTCGTAACACCTGCCCGACCGACTGATCGGCATCTTCGATAAGGGCGCCTGGCTCGGTTCTGGGTGTCAGGCTGCCGTCCGGCTGATACGTTCTGTCGGCAAAGACCTCGCTGATAAAACGAAGACTGCTCTCTTCAGCCATTCGTTGCATTTCGCTGCCGCTGAGTCCATAGAAAAACAAGGAGCCGTCGAGATCCAGGATCGCCTGGGCGATCAGCGCGCTTACCGCCGCATCTTTGGCGGCCCTGTTGTAGAGCGCGCCATGCGGCTTCACGTGCCGCAGGGGCGCCCCCATTTCGCGGCAGATAGATTGCAGCCGGTGCAGCTGCTCATGGAGGATACCCGGTAGGTCCTGGGAACGCAACGGCTTGCCGAGGATATCCACCCGGCCGAAGTTCGCCCGGTCGGGATAGCTGGGATGGGCGCCGACGGCCACGTTGTGGAGCAACGCCAGCTCCACGGTCCTGCGCATCGTGTCGGCATCGCCCGCATGTCCACCACAGGCAATGTTGGCCGAAGAAATAAAAGGGAAGATAGCAGCATCGGTGCTCATGCCCTCACCCATATCGCAATT
>JAMFRX010000463.1 GCA_026224995.1 Puia dinghuensis | reverse complement strand
GTTCAGCAGGTAGATGCCGAGGAGCCAGCCGCAGTTGATCAGCACACCGTGATAGTCCTGCTGCCCCTTATGATAGATATACTGGTCGATAGTATGGCCTATGAGCCAGGGCGCCAGCATGCTCAGGAGGGCGTAGACGACCATGGTGATGAGGGCCAGGATCAGCTTACCCCTTTGTTCCGGCAGCAGGTTGACCAGCTTCAGGAGAGCCGGCCAGGTGCCGCTTTTGGCCTGTGCTGCATCGGGTGCGTTAAGATTGTAGTTCTGGCTGCTCATAGTGGCTGGTGCTTCTTTGTGATTGATAGATCTGTACATATTCCGGGCAGGTCTGCATGAGCTCTGCATGCGTTCCCGAGGCGACCATCTCGCCTTCCATGAGCAGGACGATCTGCTCGTAGTCTTCGATGGCTGCTATCTGTTGCGTTACGCTCAGCAGGGTGATGCCTGGATAGTTTTGCCGGACGTTGGCGAGTATCTTCTGTTCCGTCTGGCTGTCCACGCGGGCGGTAAAGTCATCGAGCAGCAGGATACGTGGCTCGATAGCCAGGGCGCGGGCCAGCATGATGCGCTGTTTCTGGCCACCGGAAAGGCTGGTACCCCGCTCTGAGACGACGCTGTCCAGCTTGTCAGGCAGGGAATCGATGAAGTCCCTGAGCTCTGCGGTGGCGATGGCCTTTTCCAGGGAGGCGTCGGTAACCTTGTCGCTGAAAGCGATATTCTCCCGGATGCTCATATTAAAGATGATGCTATCCTGGAAGACGAAGCCTACCTGCCGGTGAAAATCTTCTTTCTTATAATCTTCCAGGGGCTGACCGTCGAGCTCGATGCTGCCACCATCCGGCCGGTTTAGGCTGGTGAGCAGGTACAGCAGCTGTGTCTTGCCTGCCGCCGTCGGTCCGATGACCGCCGTCTTGGAGCCTGCCGCCACGCGAAAGCTGACGTCCTTCAGCGCATGTTTCCCGCCGAAGCTGACCGTGACGTTTTTGAGCTCTATGTTTCCTTCCAGCGGTTTTACCAGCGTGCCTTTCTCCACGGGGTCGGGCGTATTGAGCGTGCCGCTGATGCGCCCATAGGAGGCCTGGGCCTGGGCGATCAGGTTGCTCATGAACCCGATGGTCAGGATGGGGAAGATGAGCATGGTCAGGTAGTTGTTGAAGGCAGAGAAGTTGCCCAGGCTCATATGTCCGCCGATCACATAGTGGCCGCCGAGGGCCAAAATGGCCAGCGTGGCCAGGTTGGCCGTAAAGATGATCACCGGGATCAAAGAGGCGAACAGCTTGAGGATGCGCTGGCCCAGGCCCAGGGCCCTGGCATTCGCTTCCAGGAATTTAGTGTATTCGAGCTGCTGGGAATTGATGACCCGGATGAGGGCCGCGCCCAGAACGCTTTCGTTGATGACCTTGTTGAGCCAGTCGATGATCTCGCGACTGGTCTTGAACAGCGCCCTTACCTTCTTGAGCACTATATAGAAGGTGACACCGATGATAGGGATGATGGCGATCACGCAAAGCGCCAGCTTCCACTCGATAGAAAGCAGGAGCACGCTGGCTCCGATGATGATGAAGATGGAAGAAAAGATGGAGGCAATGGCCTGGGAGATAAAGATCTTGATGGAGTCTACATCCGCCGTCAGGTTGGTCAGCAGCTGGGCGGAGCTCGTCTTCTGCAGAAAGCTATAGTCCTGCCTGCTTATGCGGTTGGCGAGCTGGGTGCGGAGGTCCCGCGCCACTTTCTCGGCGGTAAAGGTCTGGACGATGCTGATCGCATAAGTGAACAGGAAGATGCCGATGCTGGCCCCGAGAAACTCCCAGATGATAACATGCGTATCCAGCTTGCGACCGACAAAAGAGTCGATCCCATGGGCAATGATCTTGGGGATCGCCAGGTTAATGACATTGCTGAACATCGTCAAGCCGACCAATAGGAAGACGAAGCCCCGGTAGGGCTTCAGCACACTGAACAGGTTGGGTCCTTTTGGCTTGCCCGGCGGGCGCGTCCCTGGTTGCTGTGCAGGAGACGCCGGGGATTGCTGAGCATGTTGTGGTTGACTTTTTTTCGACATAACAGTGGCAATTTACTAAAATAAGGAAAGGGAGCTATCAGCATTCCCGGAACAGGGGGGAAAAGGGCGGTGGAAGGCCCACAAATGTCGGTGGAATCCCGTTATATTTGCCCCGCTCCGTGTAAAAGTAATATATGAGAAAAATCTTGTTGGGTTGTTCACTATTATTTAATGTAGCCTATGCCCAGGTGCAGCGGCTCCCGGCCTATCCGCTTCTTACGCATTCGCCTTATTTTAGCGTGTGGTCGTTTTCCGATGCGCTGAACAGCGAGGAGACCCGCCATTGGACAGGCAAGCCGCAGTCGCTTCTTGGTGTGATCACTGTAGATAAAAAAGAATACCGTTTCCTGGGGCATGACAGCGCGCGAAAGGATCAGCCTGCTGCCGTCCAGCAATGGGTAAGCGTAAAACCCACACAGACGATCTACCAGTTCGCCTGCGGCGGCGTCGACCTGACTCTCACTTTCACCTCACCGTTGCTGCTGAGCGACCTGTCGCTGCTATCCCGGCCCATTACCTATGTCTCGTTCCGGCTGCGCAGCAACGATGGCGAAACGCATACGGCGCTATTGAACCTGGATGTATCGGAAGACCTGGTAAGAAATACGCCTTTACAGCAGGTGAAGTCAGAAAAAGGCACTGCAGGCGGACTGGTTTACGTCAAGGCCGGCGCCAGGGCGCAGCCGGTGTTGAAGACAAAGGGCGATGACGTGCGTATAGACTGGGGCTATTTATATGTTGCCGCGGCGGCCGAGGCGGGTCTTGTCCAAACCGGAATGAATACGGTCTTCCCGCAGCTGAAGATCGGCGATGACCCCGTAGAGAAATTAGTCCTCATCGGCTATGACGAAAGATATAGCGTCCAGTTCTTCCACCGCAACCTGGAACCCTGGTGGCGTTCGCATCCGGAAGACGGCAAGAAGAAGGCGACGATGGAAGACCTGCTGCAAACGGCCTATACCGGCTATGACAAGATCCTCTCCCGCTGTGACACCTTCAACAAGGTGATGTACTCCACCGCGCTGAATGCCGGCGGCCAGCATTATGCCGATCTCTGCGTAGCCGCCTACCGCCAGAGCATCGCGGCCCATGCGCTGGTCGAAAGTCCCCAGGGAGAGCTTCTCTTCCTCAGCAAGGAGAATTTCAGCAATGGCTCGATCAATACCGTTGATGTCACCTATCCCAGCGCACCCTTGTATCTCGCTTACAATCCCCGGCTGCTGGAAGGCATGCTGAATGGGATCTTCTATTACAGCGAGAGCGGTAAATGGAAGAAGCCTTTTGCCGCCCATGACCTGGGCACCTATCCGTTGGCTAACGGGCAGACCTACGGCGAGGACATGCCGGTGGAGGAATGCGGAAATATGATCCTGCTGACGGCGGCGATCACCCGCGCGGAGGGCGCGCCGGACTATGCCAAACGGCATTGGGCTACGCTGACTACCTGGGCCCATTACCTGGAAGCCAATGGCTTCGACCCGGTGAATCAGCTTTGTACGGATGACTTCGCCGGACACCTGGCGCGCAATGCCAATCTTTCGGTGAAAGCCATCGTCGCGCTGGGCGCCTATGGCTGGATAGCGGGAAAGCTGGGGATGGATACGGTTGCCGAACATTTTGGCAACCTGGCGAAGGAACTGGCAAAAAAATGGATGGCCCTGGACGATGCCGGGGACCATTATGCCCTCACCTTCGACGGCAAGGACACCTGGAGCCAGAAATACAATTTAGTGTGGGATAAGCTGCTGGGACTGGGGATCTTTCCGGCAGCCGTGCGTCAGAAGGAGATAGCCTATTACCTGCAGCGCCAGCAGCCCTTTGGGCTGCCGCTGGACAGCCGCAAGACCTATACCAAGTCGGACTGGATCTGCTGGACAGCCGCCCTGGCGGATAAGCCGGAAGATTTCGGGGCCCTGATTGACCCGCTGTACAAATATTTAACGGAGACGCCTACGCGGGTACCCCTAAGCGACTGGCATGAGACCAGGGATGGCAGGCAGGTAGGTTTCCAGGCCCGCAGCGTAGTAGGGGGCTATTTCATGCGGCTGCTGGACTACCAGTGGAACGGCCGTTAGACAGATGCCTTGTGGCGCTTAATAAGCATTCTGCTCCTGGCGGAAGAGGCTGAAGATGGTCATGAACACAATGCGCACGTCGAGCCACAGGCTCCAGTTTTCCAAATACCAGATATCGTGCTCGATGCGCTTTTCCATCTGGCGGAGCTCGCGGGTCTCGCCGCGATAGCCGTTCACCTGCGCCCAGCCGGTGATCCCCGGCTTTACGAATTGCCGGATCATGAACTGGTCGACGACTTCCGAATAATCACTGGTATGCTTGAGCATATGCGGGCGCGGGCCCACGATGCTCATGTCCCCCTTGAGGACATTGATGAACTGGGGAAATTCGTCGAGGCTCGTCCGGCGAAGGAAGGCTCCTACTTTAGTAACGCGGCTGTCGTTGCGGGTGGCCTGGGTCATATCCGCATTCGGGCTGGAGACCATGCTACGGAATTTCAGGCAGGGAAAGGATTGGTTATTCTTGCCGGAGCGGGCCTGCCGGAAGAAGATGGGTCCCCGGGATTCCAGCAGGATCGCGAGTCCGACAAGGGGCACCATCCAGGTGAGGATGAAAATGCATACCAGGGAGCTTATCACGACGTCGAAGATGCGCCGGCGGATCTGGTTGCCCAGGTCTTCCAGCGGCTCCCGCCGCAGGGAGATGATCGGCATGTCTTCCAGGTAATCGATATACACCTGCTTCTTGATCATGAACACCCCCAGGTCGGGGACGAGCCGGAAACGGATGCAGCTGCGCTCGGCGCCGCGGATCAGCTCATATAGCGAAGCATTCTGTTCCGGGGCTATCGTGGAATAGATCTCGGTAACGCCATAGCGCCTGCACTCTTCCAGCACGCCGCTGATATTGGCCAAAATGGGGTAGTTGGTGACCTCTCTTACATTCTCGGAATCCTCGCAAAACCCGATGACCCTGGAATTGATGCTTTGATTTTCCAGGTAATGCACCAGCTTCTTGGCTACGTTGTTGTAGCCGATGACGACGATCTTCCGCATCAGGTAATCCTTTTTCCGGAAATACTGGTAGATCAGCAGGAAGAAAAAGCGGTTAGCCAGCAGCAGAACGCCCATGCCCGTGAGCTCGGCGACGATGAAGGTCCGGGAGATCACTATCTGATGAAAGAAATACAGATAGAGGGTGACGAAGCCGGTGAAATAGAGGAAGGCGTTCATCGACCGCCGGCAGAAGGTCTCGAAGTTCACGATCGTCTTGCTGTTGTATACGCCGGTGATCCAGGTCGTCATGATCCAGCAGCTATTCATAAAATACAGGAAGTTGTCGTATTCAAGAACGGCTGTGATGGCGAGGCTTCGCCGGAAGAGGAACTGGGAGAAGAAGAAGATGAAATTGATCACAGCGATATCCAGCACGATCAGCGTGATCTGAAGGTGGCTAAGGAATCTGTTGTTCATGATGAAAAGGTTTTGAAAATTAAACGGCTAGCAGGGTGTTCAGGAATTGATGTTCGTGGTGGTCGTTGACAAAACGTTGGAAACCGTCGCCGGTCATCGGCGAACGTTCGGCGCGGGATAGCGCGCCGGAAATACTCTGGATATCGATGGGGTCGGCGGCGTAGCCCAGCTCATATTCCCGGTTGAGCTCGGCCAGCAAGCCCTGGTCGGGTACGACGCAGGTCTTTTGGTATTGGGCCGCTTTCCCCATCAGGCCGCTCGAACCATAGAATTTGACATAGCAGAGAAGGATCGTTTGGGCGGCGCGAAAGTAATCGTCCAGCCGCTCCTCGGGTACATAGGTATCATGGACTACCAGCTGTTTCAGTTCATCGCGGTTGTTGGACCGGAATGCCCGGACGGCGCTGTCGAACTCTTCGCGGTAGTCGTCGCGTACTTTTCCGGCGATAAGCAGGGCCGTCGGATGGCGGAAGGAGGCGAGCAGGTAGCCCTCGAGCATGTTCCGGATATTCTTCCGGTAACCCATCGCGCCAAAGGCCAGGAACACATGCGTATCCTCGGGTATCTCGTGGAAGCGGCGGACGCTGATGGATTCGTTGGCGCCGCCCGTGAAGACGGGGTCGGGCAGATAGCGGAACCAGGAAGGGTATCGGGTGCTGGCGCCGAGGTCGTTCAGCAGGAAAAGCGGCTCGACCTTTCTGTTCATCCGCAGCACCCGGTGGAGCAGCTTTTTCTTGAGGTGGTAGATGGCGCTTTCGCCTTGTCTGGGGATCAGGTGGAACGGCCGGAAATAGATACCCGTTATCCGGAAGGGGGGCCGGCTGAGCCCGATGGCCAGCTGGTATTGATCTATCTCGAGGAAGATCACGCGATTCACGGCCTGATCCATTGCAAAACGCTCGATCAGCCAGTATTCCTTGAATTTGTCGACGAAGGGACGGCCCGTGGCCCGAAGCAGGTGCTCCTCCAGAAAATGGATCCGGGGATCCCCTGCCATCAGGGGACAATAAGTGGCAGCCCTGGCGTTGAACAGAAAGAGGATATCCTGCCTGTCGGCAGTATGCTCCAGGATCGCGTTCACAAACACGATGTGGTGGCCGTTGTCATACACGTTCAAGTCGCAAATCAGCGTCTTCATACTTCAAAAGAGGTTTGATGTCCTGTAAGAACGTTTCCATCCGTTTTTCCCAGCTGAATTCCTGCGCATAGACAATGGCGTTGTCGCTCATTTCGGCGAGGCGGCGGCGGTCTCCCGCCAATGCCCGGACCTCGGCGGCGACCCTGGCCTGCATCTCTTCGATGGTGCCGGTCACGGGGATCTTGATCCCGGTGTTCGCGTTGATCATCAGCCCGGCGCCGAATTGGTCGAAAGCGACGACCGGCACGCCCTGGGACAGGGCTTCGATGAGCTGCATGCCGACGCTGTCGCGGTAGCTGAGAAAAAGGAGGAGATCGGATTGGTGATAGTAATCGCGGATGCGTTTTTGGTCCTGGTGGCCTTCGTAACGGATGGTATCTTCGAGCGCATGGTCCCTGATAAAATCCTGTACCAGGGGCTTTAAGGGGCCGTCGCCCACGATCGTCAGCGTGACGGGATCGTTCTTCAGCTGCAGGGCGACATTAAGGAGGAATTCTATGCCCTTGCGCGGCATCAGCCGGCCGACATAGATGAGCCGTAATTTGCCATGGGGCGGAACACTGCGCGGGGCCGCACCGAGATACTCATCCCCGATGGCGACATCGAATACCAGCTTCACCTTTTCCTGTTCCCCGGCGGGCACATACTTTATCGCCAGGTCGCGGGTTTCCCTGTTGCTGCAATAGATCACCGTCGCCTTGCGCATGGTCCCTTTGAACAGGGTGTTCCAGCGAAGAAAGACGAAGATGACGGCATTGCGGATATGTTCCAGGTAGCGGCCCTTGCCCATCAGAGGCAGAAAAACCGGGTGGGTCGTCTGCCCGCCCCCGACGGGGCCGAAAAAAATGGGGCAATCCAGGTTATGGAGGGCCGAGCCGAACTGCAGGCTGCCATAGGTCACGTGGTGCGCCAGGTCTATCGGGTCCGTAAGGGCGTCTATCGCCCGTCGGGCCTTGCGCTGCCAGAGTAAATAGTGCAGGTGGATGCCGCCGACGGGACTCGTTCGCAGCTTCTCCTGCCCGAAGGGCAGGGCCACCGCGACGATCTTTACATTCTCCACTCCCAGCCGGCCGAGCTCCCGCTCGACGGTGCGCCAATCCTCGATCGAGGTCACCAGGATGACCCGTTCGAACCGCTGGGCGTATTGCAAAACGTAGTTCCAGCCGCATCGGGGCTCCGATCCCCTGCCGGGACAGCAGGAATAGGCGGACACCAGGACGGTGGCATTGATCTTTCGGTTCATCATCAGCGTAGAATTAATTCATTTCGTGCGTTTCGAAACTCCGGGAGAAGGTCTTCTTCACCAGTTCCCTGCTCAGCAGATAAAGAAAGACGGAATTCGTGACGAAGTAGCGCTTGAACAGGCGGCGGGGTTCCAGGAAAAGGCGGAACAGCCATTCGAGTCCGGCATTCTGCATCCACCGGGGCGCTCGTTTTTGCATGCCGATCATCACGGGCAAGGCTCCGCCGATGCCGATCATGACGGCATTGATCTTTCCGGCCATGTTGGCCATCCATTGTTCCTGCTTGGGGCAGCCCAGGACGACGAACAGCAATTTGGCGCCGGAGCTGTTGATCCGCTCGATCGTGCGCTCCTCTTCATCCGGTGTAAGGTCCCGGAAGGGCGGGCTGTACAGGCCTTTGATGCAAAGGTCGGGGTAGTTGCTGTCGAGATAATTTTGCGTTCTCGACAACAAGGTCTCCGTGCCGCCGTAGATGTAGACGGGCGTCTCCATTTTCTCCGACCGCTTGAGGAGGGCTGGCAGCACGTCCATGCCCGCGACCCTGTCCTGCTTGATGCCATGCAGGAGGCGAAGGGCCCAGGTTAGCGGCTTGCCATCCGGCGTAACGAGCCCCGCATGCCGGACCTTCTCCGAAAAAGATTTGTTCCAGAAAGCCTCCACGACCATGTGCACATTGGCCACATAGATGTATTGGCTGGTTCCGTTGGACGCCGAGTCCATAATGTACTCGATGTAGTCCTGGTACTTGCCCACGCTGATGGGGAAGTTAAAGATCTGCATTGTTTTCATGCAACACTGATTTATAGATGTTAGATAATAAGACGAGATTGGTTTCGGGGGTGTAGTACTTACGATAGGAAGAAATGGCGTTCTGTGAGAGACAATGGCGGGTACTTTCGGGCAGGGATTGATAGTATTGGATCTTTTGGCGGAGGTCGGAGACGGAGCCGGTCTTGAAATGAAAGCCGTTATAGCCTTCTACTATCAGCTCGGCCGGGGAGCTGGAATCGGGCCCGATAACGGGGGTTCCGGAGAAGAAGGCTTCTATGATCACGTTACCGAACTGCTCAAAGCTCATGGTGGGGAAGATCAAAGCAGCGCTTTTGCTCAGAAGTTTGATGATCTGTGCTTTATCCCGATAGCCGAGATAGTGGACATTCGGGTTATCGGCTACGCAGGCTTCTACTTCCCCGCGCAGGGGCCCATCGCCTATTATGTACAGCTTAAAGGGGCTGTTGCGAAAGGCATCCAGCAGCATTCCTACGCCCTTCTCGACAGAAAGCCTTCCCACGAACATGAAATCCTGGCGGAGCTGGCCGTTGAGAACGATGTCCAGGCCGGAACCGGCGAAAAAATTCGGCTTGACCACGACCCGCGCCGGGTCTATCTTCAGCAAGCTCTTGCAGAGCATCTCGCGGGCCGCGCCTGTGAGGCAGATCATCAGGTCGATACGCTGCCAGGTGCGCAGAAAATAATGAAGCCGGGTGCCGGCCAGCAGCCAGGCCGTATCCGCGGCTGAATTGCGGTAAACTTTGTTCCGTATGGCCTGAAAGGGAAATGCCTTGGACATGCAATCCGCAGAGAGCCGGGACCGCTCATAGATGAACCCCGAGGGGCAGAGGATGCGGAAATTATGGATCGTGTGGACGACGGGCACTTTCATCCACCGGGCTGCGATAAATACTGCGGGCGATGCCGCGAAGAACCAGTTGTGGATATGCACGACGTCAGGCCGGAACTTCCTGATCATCTGGCGGGTCTGCCAGAAGGATACGGGGTTGAAAAAAAAGAAGAAAAATTTCAAGGCAGCATATTTCTTATTGTTGAAGAGCAGGCTGCGGGTCTCCCATCCCGCCTCTTCGGACAGCCGCACCTCATTCTCATAGACGACGTCTTCGCCGCCGCGTTGGATATAGTTGGTATGGATGAAGAGCACTTTCACGTCAGGACCGTTTTTGCCAGCTGACCATTTTCCACGTAGGAAAAACCGGGGAGATTGCTGATAGCGGAAAATATCCTTTCCAGCTTTCTCCAAAGCCGGAACTTGTCCAGTTCCCAGGAGTGACCCCACAGATGAAGGCAGCCGCCGTGCGTGCCGATGAATTCCAGATAGTGGTCCAGCAGCCGGAAGGTATCGGCCGTGAAGTTCGTTCCGTACCAGAGCCGCATGTTACCGAACCTGCCGCGCTTGACCAGATGTTTCAAATAGGTGAAGGAGCTGTGGTTGTAAACCTGTAGCGTCGTGGGGAGAATTCCCGGCGACCAATACGGAGAAAGAAGCTCCGTGGTCCGCACGATCTGAAAGCCCGCCTCATAGATCAGCGAAAGCGACTCCTGACTGTAGTCGCCAAAGGGTGGACAAAACGCTACGGGGTCCGTCCCTACGATATCCTTCAGCCACTGATAGCTTCCCTGGATCTCCTGCCGGGCCTCTGCGGCCGGAAGGTTTTTAAGGCTCACATGCCGCAGGGTATGGCCGCCGATCTCGAAGCGCCGGGAAAGTGCGGCAATCTCCTGCTCCTTCATCACGCGATGGCCTGGATTGACCTGGGGGACATAGAATGTTCCCCTGAGGTTGTATTTCCCCAGCAGATCGGCGAGTCGCTCATCGCTCGGATGCCCATCGTCCCAGCTCGTGGTTATGAATCTCATGTTCTCAGGCGGTAGTTGCTTTCAGGAAGAGGCGGTATGGCCGCAATAGGTTTCGGCCCAGGGTATATAGTCCGCCGCCCAGCGGCGTTTCTTCGTTCAGCCGGATAAGGCCATTATGACGGTTGAAGATTCGGATACCCTCGCGGATGCGTTGCATGCGCTGGTAAGGCGTATTCAAGGATTTGTTGGCCCCCTGCCAGCGGAATACCGCAAAGCAGGTCCGCATGTAATGCAGGCGGTAGTCGTGATAAAGGATATTGGCGGCGAAATCCTGGTCCATGCAATAGTGGAGGTCTTCGCTCACGGTAATGTTGTCTTCGAGGATGTGGCGTTTGAAGAAGAAGCACTCCGAAGAGATAAAATTGTGAAAGAGCGACAATAAGCGCGCCGGCCGGTGCGAACGGTAGTGCTTGACGATGCGTTTGTCGATGTCGCAGAATTGCAGGTCGGAATAGACCCCGTCCACTTCCGGGTCCTTCAAAACCGTCGTGGCTGTAGCAAAAGCGCCCGGCAGGTAGAAATCGTCGCAGTTGAGCCAGGCGAGCACGTCTCCAGTGGACATCCGAAATCCCTTATTGAGCGCATGGCTCTGGCCATGGTCCGGCTCGGATACCCATTTGATGTGTGGGTACTTGCGCAGGATCTCCAGCGTCTCGTC
>JAMFRX010000462.1 GCA_026224995.1 Puia dinghuensis | reverse complement strand
TGTGCTGTTCATCGATGAGATCCATCGCCTGAGCACCGTCGTCGAAGAATACCTGTATGCCGCCATGGAAGATTATCGCATCGATATTATGATCGACAGCGGTCCGAACGCCCGCAGCATTCAGCTTTCCATCCATCCTTTTACGCTTGTGGGCGCCACTACCCGAAGTGGTCTGCTGACGGCCCCTCTTTTATCGCGATTCGGCATTAAATCCAGGTTGGAATACTACAATGCCGAGACCCTGCAGAAGATCATCCTCCGCTCTTCCGGCATCCTGCAGACGAAGATCACCTCCGACGCGGCGGCCGAGATCTCCCGCCGTAGCCGCGGCACCCCCCGTATTGCCAACGGGCTCCTGCGCCGGGTCCGGGATTTTGCGCAGGTCCTCGGCAACGGCATCATCGACCTGGGCATTACAGAGCATGCCCTCCGTGCATTGAATGTAGATGAACATGGCCTGGATGAAATGGACAACCGCATCCTGTCCACCATCATAGAAAAGTTCAAGGGCGGCCCGGTAGGTATAACTACCATCGCCACCGCTGTCGGCGAAGAGACCGGCACCCTGGAAGAAGTCTATGAACCCTTCCTGATACAGGAAGGGTTTATCATGCGTACTCCTCGTGGCCGCGAAGTCACCCATAAGGCCTACGAGCACCTGGGGAAGAAAAGGCCGGGGAAAGATGGGGAGCTGCTCTTTTAGGCAGTTATAGGCACTACCAGCCTGAACCCGTTCCCGTGTATGTTTACGATCTCAATATGGTTGTCGTCCTTGAGGTACTTCCGCAATTTGGCAATATACACATCCATGCTTCGACCATTGAAATAGGTATCGCTGCCCCAGATCTTTTTCAGCGCCTGCTCCCGTGGCAGCAGGTCGTTCATGTGCTCGGCCAGCATCTTCAGCAGCTCGTTCTCTTTCGGCGAAAGCGTTTGTGTCTGCCCATTATGTCCTAATTCCCGCAGCTTAGGATTAAAGTGATAGGACCCCAGATCAAATTGCTTGTTATCCGATTCCTTGTTCAGGTCGTCGTTGCGCTTGAGGATGGCTTTGATCTTCAGCAGCAATACCTCGCTGTCGAAAGGCTTGGTGATATAATCGTCCGCCCCTAGCTTATAGCCCTGGATGATGTCTTCCTTCATCGTCTTTGCGCTCAGGAAGAAAAGGGGAATATCAGGGTCGACGTCCCTGATCTCTTCGGCCAGTGTAAAACCGTCCATGTGCGGCATCATGATGTCCAGCAGGCAAAGATCGAACCTTTCCCGCTGGAAGGCCGCCAGCCCCAGCCGGCCATCTCTTTCCAGGATCACGTCGAAATCGCTTAGCTCCAGATAGTTCTTCAGCACCATACCCAGGTTGGGGTCGTCCTCGCACAACAATATTTTGGGCTTCTTACCTTCCATAATTTGATGATTTTAATTACAAATAAAACTAATTCATTGCCTGATAATCAATGGGTGGGGATAATTTTTTGTTAAACCACCTTAAATTTACACCTATTCTGAATTCCCCTATCTTTGTCGACCACCAATATTTACTATTAAAGAAACGCATGGACGCAAACTTCAATCCTGACAAGCAACACACATTAGCCTCATTAACAAGCATTTCTGGCACGGGACTGCACACCGGCATCAAAGTGGACATGACGTTGAAACCCGCTAATCCGGGTTTCGGCTACCAGTTCCAGCGGATCGACCTGCCCGGTCAGCCGGTGATCAAGGCGGATTGTGACCTTGTGACCGATACCTCCCGGGGAACCACGCTGGAGGACAATGGGGCTAAAGTCAGTACGGTGGAGCATGTGCTTGCAGCCCTGGTTGGAATGGGTGTGGACAACTGTCTCATTGAGATCAATGGCCCTGAGGTCCCTATTATCGACGGCAGCTCCCAGCCTTTTGTAGAGATCATCGAAGAAGCAGGCATAACCGAGCAGGAAGCGACCAAGGCCTGGTACACGCTGGACGCGAATATTTCCCATTACGACGAGAAGAAAAGAGTGGAAATGGTGGTCATGCCTTCCATGGACTATAAGGTAACGACTCTCATAGACTTCAACAGCCCCGTCCTTGGCACACAGCATGCCAGCCTCAAGAGCATGCGCGATTTCAAAACGGAGATCTCCCCATGCCGGACCTTCTGCTTTCTGCATGAGCTGGAGATGCTGCTGGACAATAACCTGGTAAAAGGCGGCGACATCAACAATGCGATCGTCGTGGTCGACAAGCCGGTGACCCCGGAAGAGATGGAACGTCTCGCCAAGGCCTTCAAACGGGATAAGATCGAGATCAAGAGCGAAGGCTACCTCAATAACCTGGAGCTGCGCTTTCCCAATGAGCCGGCCCGGCATAAGCTCCTCGACGTCATCGGCGATCTGGCCCTCATCGGCTACCCCATCAAGGGGCATATCATCGCTAACCGGCCCGGCCATTCCACCAATGTGGACTTCGCCAAAAAGATCAAGCAGTATATAAAAAAAAACAAGCATCTAAAGAATACACCTATCTATGACCCCAATCAGCCACCAGTTTACACGACGCAGCAGATAGAAAAGACCCTGCCGCACCGTTTCCCTTTCCTGCTGGTGGATAAGATCATCGAGCTCTCGGACAGACAGATCGTCGGGATCAAGAATGTCACCTTCAACGAACCGTTCTTCGTCGGTCATTTCCCCGGCAACCCTGTGATGCCTGGTGTCCTGCAGATAGAGGCCCTGGCTCAGACGGGCGGCATCCTCTGTATCAATTCCATGCCCCAGGGGGAGTACGATACGTATTTCCTGAAGATCGACAATTGTAAGTTCAAGTACAAGGTCGTCCCCGGCGATACCATGATCCTAAAAATGGAGCTTATCAACCCTATCCGTCGCGGCATCTGTGAAATGCGTGGGACCGTGTACGTAGGCAATAAGATCGCCACCGAAGCTGACCTGATGGCCCAACTGGTTAAGCGGTCGTGAACAGAAGTTTATTTCGGGTAATTGCGTCAAATAAGTTTATTTTTGTGCGATGCTGGGTCGCTCTCAGCATTTTTTATGAAGAAAACAGCAATTTCCAAGGAAGCCTCAATAATGATTCAAGAAACTGAAAACCAATCAATCGATCGTCGAATGGTCCATTCCCTCACTTCTATTCACCCCGATGCGCGCCTGGCGCCTGATGTAAGAGTGGATCCCTTCACAATGATTCATAAGAATGTGGAAATTGGGGCTGGCACCTGGATCGGCAGCAATGTGACGATCATGGAGGGTGCAAGGATCGGAAAGAATTGCAGGATATTTCCTGGCGCTGTTGTAGCTGCTGATCCCCAAGACCTTAAGTACAATGGGGAGCAGACGACCGTCGAGATAGGCGACAATACCACCATCCGTGAATTCGTCACCGTTCACCGCGGCACCCGCGATCGCTGGAAGACGACGGTCGGCCGTAACTGCATGATCCTGGCCTATAGCCATATTGCCCACGACTGCATCATCGGCGACAACTGCATCCTCAGCAATAACTCCCAGGTAGCAGGCCATGTGACCCTGGGCGACTGGGTCATCCTCGGCGGGATGTGCGCCATCCACCAGTTCGTGCGGGTAGGATCGCATGTATTCCTTGGCGGCGGATCCCTGGTAGGAAAAGATATACCCCCCTACATAAAAGCCGCGCGTATGCCCCTGAGCTATGCCGGCGTCAACTCCGTCGGCCTCAAACGCCGTGGTTTCACCATCGACAAGATCAATCACATTCTCGACATTTATAGGGTCATCTACAATAAGGGGATGAATACCAGCCAGGCGCTCGAATTCCTGGAAGAGGAATTCCCTGCCAGCGACGAACGCGACGAGATCGTCGGCTTCATCCGCGAAAGCGGCCGCGGCATTATTAAACGCTACAGTAAATCGAGCTTTGATGAAGATTACGCTGATTGATGCCGGTAAACGGTTCAACCGCGACTGGATCTTCCGTCATCTTAATTACACCTTCAACACAGGCCATAGCTATGCGATCACCGGACCCAACGGGTCGGGTAAATCGACTCTCCTCCAATCAATAGCCGGCGCCATCGGCATTAGCGAAGGCTCCATCGCCTACGAGGGCTCCGGCGCCATTGCTCCCGATGAGGCCTATCGGCATCTTTCCCTCGCCGCGCCCTATCTCCAGCTGGTGGAAGAGATGACCGCCACCGAATTCCTGCATTTCCATGCCTCCTTTAAACCCTTTCTCCCCGGCTTTAGCGCCGCCGACATCCTGGGCAAAGTAGGCCTGGAAGGGGCAGCGGATAAACAGCTGCGCTACTATTCTTCGGGCATGAAACAGCGTGCCCGCCTGGCACAGGCCCTTTTCTCCGACACGCCTGTGGTCCTGCTCGACGAGCCTTGCACCAATCTGGATGTGGATGGCATCGGCCTTTACCAGCAGCTGATCCGGGACTATACGGCGGGACGCCTGGTGATCGTGAGCTCCAATGATGTTCAGGAATATGAGTTTTGCGAGGAGAAGCTGGACATCCGGGCTTATCGCTGACTCGCGATCAGCAGATTCAGATCCGTATACTTCAGATCGAAGCGCTGGCTGAGATGGAAATTCGTCAGTGCGCCTTTAAAGAGGTAGATGCCGCTGCGCAGGTGGATCTTATGCCATACCAGGTTCTCGAAACCACCTTCTTCCCCAGCTTCCAGCAGCAAAGGCATCAGCACGTTGCTGATGGCGTGCGAAGCCGTACGCGCGAAACCGGAAGGGATATTCGGCACACAGTAGTGGATGACGCCATATTTGGTAAAGACGGGCTGTTCGTGGGTAGTGATCTCGGAGGTCTCGAAACAGCCGCCGCGGTCGATGCTAACGTCGATGATCACGCTGCCAGGCCGCATATTGCTCACCATCTCGTCGGTGACCACTACAGGGGTGCGGCCGCTTTGGGAAGAAAGTGCGCCGACGGCTATCTCACAGGTCTTGATCTGCTTGGCCAGGATGCGGGGCTCGATCACCGAGGTCCACATCCGCTGGCCGATATTGTTCTGCAGCCGCTTGAGGCGGTAAACGCTATTGTCGAAAACTTTTACGGAAGCTCCCAGGGCCAGGGCCGCCCGCGCAGAGAATTCCCCCACGATGCCCGCTCCTAGTATGATGACCTTGGTGGGTGGAATGCCGGAGATGCCGCCTAAGAGGACGCCCTTGCCATGGTTGGCCGAGCTCAGGTACTGTCCCGCGACCAGCATCACCGCGCTGCCGGCAATTTCGCTCATGCTTCGGACGATGGGGTACGTGCCGCTATCGTCCTTTAGGTTCTCAAAAGAAATGCCTGTTATGCGTTTGTCCATCATCTTTTGCAGCAGGTCTGCCTTCATCGCCGAAAGATGGATGGGGGAGATGATGATCTGGTTGTGCTGCAGCAGCGGCAGGTCCTCTTCGATCACCGGGGCGCTCTTCACTAAGATGGGCGCTTTCAGGACCTCTGACTTGTCGTACATGATCCGCGCGCCCGCCTCGCTATAATCCTTGTCGCGATAATGCGAAGCTTCGCCGGCGTTGTGTTCTATGACCACTTCGTGACCATTGCTCACAAGCACGCCCACCGCATCCGGTGTGAGGGCGATACGATTTTCCTGAAATGCCGTTTCCCTGGGAATGCCAATATGTAAGGGAACGCCCTTGGGCTTAACGTCCAGGGTTTCTTCGAGGGTTTCGTAGCTGAAGGAGGTGCTTATGACTGGTTTTTGCTGCTGCGACATAATAAATGTCCGTCAAATTACAATTTAAAATTGATTTTTACTCGTTGGACCTCACCTTCAGCTGATAATTTTACGCGTCTCAGGGTCGAGGACCTCCAGCCGCAGATGTATGGTATCCGGCGGGAAAATGCCCGGTGCCCTGTCGGGCCATTCCACCAGGCAAAGCTCGCCGCTGTAGAGCACATCTTCCACCCCGGCCCTTATAGCCTCTTCTTCGTCCTTTAGCCGGTAAAGGTCTATATGAAAGATGGATCCACCGGCATACCGGTATTCATTGATGATGGAAAAGGTCGGGCTTCCTACCGTATCGGTGACGCCCCTGGCTGAGCACAATGCGTGGATAAGAGTGGTCTTTCCTGCCCCCATGCCCCCATGAAAAGCAAAAACGGTTTGCAGGGGAAAAGCTTGCCAAAACGCAGCGGCGGCTGTTTCGATGCCCTGCAGCTGAAAACGGAGCTCCATGCCCGCAAAGATACTGTAAAGCTCAGATAATGTACCTTTGCATGTGGCTCCGCCACCAATTATATGGAAACCATTAACTGGAAGATAGAAGGGATGAGCTGCTCCACCTGCGCGCTCACCATCGGCAAATTTTTAGAACGAAAAGGTATGCAGAATGTGAAGGTCAGCCTGGCCAGCGGTGACGTAAGCTTTGACACTGCCACTGAAGTAGACCGTGGACAGCTGCAGAAAGGCATTTCCGACCTCGGCTACACCATTGTAAAGGAAGAGGCTGCTACTGGTTCCGGCCGCGCTCCTTTGAACAAGCACCTGGGATATTTTCTGTTCTGTCTGCCTTTTACCGCGCTGCTCCTCCTGCACATGCTGGGTGGAAGCGGACCATTGCATTGGCTTATGTATCCGTTGGTACAGCTTACGCTTTGCCTGCCCGTATTCGTCGCCGGCATGCGTTTCTTTGGACGCAGCGCCGTCAAAAGCCTGCTCAACGGGATGCCCAACATGAATGTCCTCATCGCCATCGGCGCATTGGCGGCTTTCGGCTACAGCCTCGCCGGCACGGTGCTACAGCTGGGGCCCGACTACCTCTTTTATGAAACGACGGCGGCTATCATCACTATAGTCTTCCTGGGCTATTACCTGGAAGATGCATCCGTACAGGCTACTCAGCGTTCGCTCCAGGCGCTGGTCGCCACGCAGAAGACAATGGCTACTATGATCGCCTTCGACGACCAGCATCAGGAGGTGCTCTTCCCTGTGGAAGGCGCCCAGCTGCGAAGCGGCGACCTCATCCTCATCCGTACCGGCGAGCAGGTCCCCGCCGACTGCAAGATCCTCTGGGGCGAAGCGGGTGTCGACGAATCGATCCTCACGGGCGAAAGTCTACCGCTTGAAAAAAAGCAGAAGGATATGCTCATCGGGGGTAGCCTAATGATATCTGGCAGCGTAAAGGCCCAGGTGACGGCGGCTCCCGCCGACTCCGTCTTAGCCGGGATCGTTAAGCTGGTAAGGCAGGCCCAGGGTGAGAAACCACCCATTCAGCAGCTGGCTGACAGGATCAGCGCCGTCTTCGTCCCCGTTGTATTATGCCTGGCCGTCCTTACCTTCCTTGGCAACTATTTCTACGCACGCGAGGCCGGTCCGGCGCTGATGCGGAGCGTAGCCGTGCTGGTCATCGCCTGTCCCTGCGCCATGGGCCTCGCAACGCCCGCGGCCATAGCCGTCGGATTGGGCCGCGGCGCCCGGAAAGGCATTCTCTTCCGCAATGCCAGCCACCTGGAGGCCTTCCGCCATATCCGCCAGGTGATCTTCGACAAGACGGGTACGCTGACGACCGGAGAATTCTCCGTGAGCGCCTGGCAGGCCGATGCCGCCCTCTCCTTCCAGCAATTTCAGGAAATAGCCTATTCCCTCGAAAAATACTCGGGCCACCCCATAGCCAAAGGCATCACCAAAGAATGGAAGCAGAAGACCAGCATGCGCTGGTCCAAGGTCGAAGAGATCAAAGGACTCGGCATGCGCGGGGAGACCAGGGAGGGCGATATTTACTGGGCCGGGTCTTACAAGGTGGCGGCGCAGCTAACGGCCGACGATGCACACAATGTTTATCTCGTCTGCAATGACCGCCTGTTGGGATGGATCGATGTCGCCGATACCGTGCGCCCGGAAGCTGCCGCGGTCGTCCGCTGGCTCCATGATAAGGGCATCCGCACCGTCCTGCTCAGCGGCGACCGGCTGGAGCCCTGCGCAAGGCTGGCTGAAACCCTGGGCATCGGGGAGGTACTGGCCGGTCAATCGCCCGAACAAAAGCTGCAGCAGGTTACGCGGCTCAACCAGGAGATGCCCGCGGCCATGGTAGGCGATGGCGTCAACGACGCTCCGGCTCTGGCCAGGGCGACCATCGGCCTGTCCATGAGCGATGCCTCGCAGCTGGCCATGCAAACAGCGGACGTAGTGCTCATGAACCGGGGCCTCGAACATCTGCCTGACGCGCTAAGCCTGGGCCGGCATACGTTTTCCACGATACGGGGGAACCTGTTCTGGGCGTTCTTTTACAATGTCATCGCCATACCCGTAGCCGCCTTCGGCCTGTTGACGCCTGCCCTGGCAGCGCTCGTGATGGGGCTCAGCGACGTGGTGCTCGTCTTTAATTCCCTCCGTCTATATATCAAAAAACTTGTTTGATCCATGGGCGATACGAATCCCTTACCTGGAAAGACCGATCTGTTAGCGCTCCTGCGCCAGCACTGGCGTCATGCCGCTTTCCGGCCGCAGCAGGAGGAGATCATCCGCTCTGTGCTGGCAGGGCGGGATACGCTCGCCCTGCTACCCACGGGTGGTGGCAAATCCCTATGCTTCCAGCTTCCCGCACTGGCCTTGCCCGGGCTATGTCTCGTCATCAGCCCGTTGATCGCCCTGATGAAAGACCAGACCGACAGTCTCCGGCGGAAGAACATAACTGCTTTTTCCCTTCATGCCGGTCTGAGCCGTAAAGAAGTCATCAACATCCTGCAGCTGGCGGCGGAGAGCAACTGCAAATTCCTGTATGTGTCACCCGAACGGCTGGAGACCGCGCTTTTTCTCGAGCATCTTCCGGCATTGCATGTCAGCATGATCGCCGTCGACGAAGCCCATTGTGTTTCACAGTGGGGCTATGACTTCCGGCCGCCCTACCTGCGCATTGCCGCCCTGCGCGACCGGATCCCCGATGCGCCCATTTTAGCGCTCACCGCTTCTGCTACGCCGCAGGTGCTGGAGGATATTGGCGAGCGGCTGGAACTGAGGACGCCTGCCTTGTTCCGTCAGCCTTTTACACGGTCCAATCTTTCCTATAGCTATTTTAAGATCGACAACAAGGTCCAAAAGATCACCGAGGTGCTGGCTAAGGTCCCCGGCAGCAGCATCATCTATTGTAAGACACGCCAGTCCACGCGGGAGATCAGCGAGTGGCTCGTGCGGCAGGGTATCTCTGCCGTCGCCTACCATGCCGGGCTGACCCGTGAAGAAAGGGCACAGCGCCAGGAAGACTGGTTGAAAGATCGGGTACGGGTCATCGTGGGTACCAACGCCTTCGGCATGGGCATCGACAAAGCGGGCGTCCGCACGGTCATCCATGCCGATATTCCCGAGTCGGTGGAGAATTATTACCAGGAAGCCGGCCGCGCGGGCCGCGATGGCCAGAAAGCGTTTGCGGTATTGTTGGCCGGCAATTCCGAAGCCGCGAGCCTCGAAGCCCTGCCTGAATTCCGCTTCCCGCCCGCGGACCAGATCAGGCCCGTCTATCAGCAGCTGATGAACTATCTACAGCTTCCCGTGAGCGCAGGCGAAGGACAATATTACGATTTCGACCTCACCGCATTTACCGGCAACTTCGGCCTGACCGTCCCCGTTGTGCTCAATGTTCTCAGGGTACTGGAACAGGAAGGGCTGCTAAACTTTCAGACCCAGGTCTTCCTCCCGGCCAGGCTGCAATTCATCACGGGGAAGGAGACGCTTTATGAATTCGGGAAGGAACATCCCGCGCTGGAAGCCCTCATCCAGTGTTTGCTCAGAACTTATGAAGGCATCTTCGATCAGGCGGTAAATATCCGTGAGCGGCAGCTGGCCTATCTCACCCACAAAGAGCCGGCGCAGCTGGCGGCCGGGCTGGCACAGCTGCATGCTTACAGGATCGTCGACTACACGCCGGCGAGAGAGAACCCCCAGCTGTATTTCTTCCGCGACCGTCCGGCGGCCGAAGAGCTGTATATCGATCCGGTGAAATACAGGGAAAGAAAGGACCAATATGCTACCCGCATCCGGGCCATGCTCCGCTACCTCCGACTGGAGGAGCAATGTCGCAGCCGTTACCTGGCGAATTATTTCGGGGATAAAGATGCCACGGATTGCGGCATCTGCGATAACTGTTTACGGAACCGTCGTTAGACTTTTTCTGCCGTCAATAGCCGGACCTGCTCCTCGAGCTCCTTGAGCCTTTTCTCCATCTCTGGCAGCTTCCTGGTGATGGCCTGACTGCGCAGGGCGCTGGTATAGTCGTAGGCCGGCGAACCGGTTACCGCTCCCCCGGGAGATTTTATGGATTTCGTAACGCCGCTTTGGGCGTTGATGCGGGCGCCATCCGCTATCTGCACATGGCCTACGATGCCTGCCTGTCCTCCGATCATCACCCCACTGCCGATCTTGGTGCTGCCGCTGATGCCGGCCTGCGCCGCGATAACGGTATGATGGCCGATATCCACGTTATGGGCGATCTGAATAAGGTTGTCCAATTTCGCGCCGGTCCGGATAATGGTCGATCCGATGGTAGCCCGGTCGATGGCTGAGTTCGCGCCTATCTCTACATAGTCTTCGATCTCCACGTTGCCGATCTGGGGCACTTTCTTGAATGTTCCATCGGCCTGCGGCGCAAAACCAAAGCCGTCGCCGCCGATAACGGAACCGGCATGGATGGTCACATTCGCGCCGACGATACAGTCGTGGTAGATCTTTACCCCGGGATGAAGCACGGTATGGTCGCCGATCCGGACGTTCTTGCCTATATATACCTGGGGATGGATCTTTACATGGTTGCCGATGACTACGCCCTCGCTCACGTAAGCAAAAGCGCCGATAAAAACCTTTTCTCCTATGCGTGCGGTCGAAGCGCGGTAAGAAGGCTCCTGGATGCCCGTGAGCTGCTGCGCTTCGATCTCCTGGTATTTCGTCAGCAGGCTCGCAAAGGCGGTATAAGCATCCGGCACCCGGATAAGCGTGGCGTTCACCGGCTGCCGGAGCTCCAGCGTGTCGTTGACGATGATCACGGTAGCGCCGGTGGTATACAGGAATTCCTCATACTTGGGATTGGCCAGGAAAGCCAGCTGACCCGCTACGGCCTCTTCGATCTTACCAAAGGAGCCTACGGCAGCCAGGGGATCTCCCTCGGTCTTCCCGTTGATCAGCATAGCTATTTGAGCGGCGGAAAATTGCATAGTTATAGATTCAAATGGCAAATATAAAATTTTTTCACTGTGCTTGCCAGTGTTTGCTGGATCAAGGCATTGTCGACCTGGGAAATATCTCTTACGCTCCCATCCTTAAAAAGGATATTTATCTTTTCGTCCAATGGGTTATAGGTCGTATTGACAGCCTCGCCCGTGAATACGAAATACCGGGCTTCCTCCGGTGAAATGCCCAGCCGCCTGCTCACATCGGCTCTCATCGACTGTACGTGCTCTTTGTCGAATGCAGCTGCCTGGAACCGAACTTTTAACAGCCGCCTGTCTATGAGGCTGCGGCTTAGCAGCGATAGGACGGTATCTGAATGGAACATCCAGTTCTTTATAGTTCCCATCACATCATAATCATCCAGCAGGCAGAATTTGTCCAGGTTTGCCTCCACCGGCAGCGTTCCCGTTGTATCATTCAAAAAGAAATCCAGCACCGGCGAGCAGCCCGGAGCCGGGATCCCCTGCCCGATGAGCTCCCGGGCCCTTTCCAGCACCCGCACCAGCATCTTCTCCGCGCTGAGCACCGTTTTGTGCAGGTACACCTGCCAGTACATCAGTCGCCGGGAGACTAAGAACTTCTCTATAGAATAAATCGCTTTTTCCTCGACCATCAGCTGTTCATC
>JAMFRX010000461.1 GCA_026224995.1 Puia dinghuensis | reverse complement strand
GATTAATATGATTATTCTTCTCATAGCGTAGAGTGATCAAACTTACGGAACCCGCTTGTTAACGATTGGTCAATACAAGTTAAATCTACCGCTTTTACTTGAGCTTATGGTAGAAGATCACCCCCCAAAGCAGGAAGATACCGAAGCCGATGAGGATGGTCCCGGAGATACGGTTGATGATAGAGAGCGTTTTCAGGGTCAGCTTATTCCGCAGCTTTCCCGCCATCATGACCTTTCCAACGTCTGCGCTCATATTTACCAGCAGACACACCGAAAAAATGATGATTCGTTCTCTTAGCGTATGCGTGGCGGATAGGATAGTGGCATTGCCGAGCCAGAAGAAGATCACGCCCGGGTTCAGCGTATTGATGATGAAGCCCGAGGCGAAGACCCGGGCCATGTCCCGCTTGCGGAAACGGGCGTCGTTGCCGGAGCCATCTTTTCCCAGCGAGATCTTTTTAAAGAAGACGAAGTAGATCCCCATGCAGATGAGGAAGACGCTTCCGCCGGAGGCGATGACGCGGGTATGCTCCAGCGCATCGGAGACCAGGACGGTAACGGTATTGCTCAGGACGACCAGGATGATGTCGCTTACCCAAACGCCGGCCACGAAGCTGAAGCCTCCCTTGTGGCCGTTGTTGAGGCTTTGTTTGATAATGGTAAATATGATGGGCCCTACCGACAAGGCAAGAACGAACCCTAATGCCAATCCTTTCAATACGGACTCCATCATAGAATGTCGAGTTACGAGTTGAGACTTCCGGTCTCCAGAAATTTTTGCCAGTCCAGGAGCATATTGCCTTTCAGCACCCGGGGAAACTTATGCTGGCCGCCTATCTTTCCTTTCAGGCGCATGAACTCCATGAATTTCCCCTCGGGCAGCACTTTTACATATACGTCTTTAAGCGCGCTGTTCCTTTCTACCGCGTAGTCGTCGTTGAGCTCTTTTAGCCGGTCGTCGATCTTTTGTCGCAGCAGGGCTTCATCCACCGGGTCGTTGCAGGCCAACCACCATTGATGAGCAAAAAATAAGCCATGGGGTACCCCCGCCACCGTGAACTCTGTGATCGACAGGTTCATCTCTTCGGTAGCCAGCTGTACGGCCTTGTTCATGTTGTCGACGCTCAGGTGTTCGCCGACGAGACTGAGGAAGTGTTTGGTCCTGCCGGTGATGATGATCTCGCAGCGTTCTTTATCCACGAACCGGACCGTATCCCCGATAAGGTAGCGCCAGGCTCCGGCGCTGGTGCTGAGGAGCAGCGCATAGTCCTTCCCTTCTTCCACTTCATGAATCATATACGCTTCGGGGTTCTCCACCAGATTGCCGTCGGCGTCGAAATTCTTGTCGTCGAAAGGTACGAACTCCAGAAAGATATGCTGATTGGTAACCAGGCGCATCCCTTTAGAGTACTGTGCATCCTGGTAGGCGATAAAACCTTCGGAGGCCAGATAGGTCTCGATATATGTGATGGGCTTGCCCAGCAGCTTCTCGAAGCCTTTGCGATAGGGATCGAAGGATACGCCGCCATGTACGAAGAAACCTACGTTGGGCCAGATCTCGTGTATGTTGTTCAGCTTGTATCGCTCGATGATCTTCTCCATGCACAGCTGGATCCAGCCGGGAACGCCAACGAGGAAGCCGATGTCCCACTGCGGTGCGAGCTCGACCACCTCTTCCAGCTTCTTGCTCCAATCTGTATTGCGGGCGATCTTCCTCCCCGGCTTATAGAAAGGCTGAAACCAAAATGGGACCTTCCTGGCGGTGATGCCGCTGAGGTCGCCGGAATAATAGCCCGCCCCTTTTTGCAGGCTTGTGCTGCCACCGATCATCAGCCAGCCTTTGCCAATGCTTTTTACCGGGATATCGCGGTAGGTGCGTAAGGTAAGAAGCTGCTTGACCATGACGATGCGATTGCCCCGAAGCAGATCATTGGTGATGGGCAGATATTTACTTCCCGCTTCGGATGTGCCGGAAGAAAGCGCGTAGTATTTTATCTTCCCTGGCCAGCAGATATCTGCTTTGCCTTCCAGGGTCTGGTGCCACCAGGCTTCATGGATCGAATTGTAATCGAATGTAGGAACGATCTGCTGAAACTTTTTTCCGGGGTGACGGCGGTCCAGCAGGATCTCGTCGAACCGGTATTTTTGACCGAACTCGGTAAATCTTGCCTTTTTCAGCAGTTTGCGCAATACTTTGAGCTGCTGCCGCCGGGGAGATTTCTGGGGAAGCCGCAAAGCCTTAGCCAAAGATTTAGGTAATTGAATTTCAATCAACGCCATGAAGTAACCCGGGTCATTTGGTATTGCGGCGAAATTAACATTTTATTTCAAAAGACCAGCGTTTCTCCCCGGCCATCGCGGTCGGGGCTACCCGTGGCCGAGCGGCTGCCGGCGGCGTGGAACCTGGCCTGCTGGCCAGATCGGTAAAGTGCGGCTGCTTCCAGGGCGGCGATACATTCCCGGAATGAATAGCCGGTGCCTTCACAAAAAAGGATCTCGTCGGCTTCCTGCCGGGTGGAGACGATCTCCCGTTCGCCCTGGCGGGTCAGCAGGTCTTTGACCAGGCCGGCCTCGGTCGGGTCGCCTGTAAGCCAGGTCCGGGGTTTCTTTTTTATGGGGTGGGCGGGCACTTCGCCCGGACCGGACGGCCGGCTGCCGAAAACCGTGGCCAGCCTCCCGATCCCCGCCCTTAGCCAGATCCCGGCCTCTATCCCCGTACCGAGTAGCGCCGGCAGGCCCCGGTTAAAATGCTTTTGGCGAAACTGGCTCATGGCCTTATAGAACTGGCGGACATAATGGGCATCTTTTTGTGTGCTTTCCCCTTTGAAATGGACGATGGTCGTATCGGCCAGGTAATAGTTGGTATAGCCGCCCTTTTCGATCCGAAAACTAAGATCGATGTCTTCTGCATACATAAAAAAGCGTTCGTCGAAGGCGCCAACCGCATCGAGAACAGCACGGCGAACCCAGAGACAGGCGCCCGAAAGCACGGCGGAGGGATGGGTGGTGTCCGCCGGCAGGTGGCCCAGGTAGTAGGTGGAGAAGAAACGGCTCCGGGGGAAGAGGACGGAGAGGCCCGATAGTTTGCAGAAAGCTACCCAGGGCGTAGGGAATCCCCTGCGGGACTCCTTGAGAAACCGGCCGCTTCCGTCAACCATGCGAACGCCGAGGGCGCCGGCGCCTGGTTTGTCCCGCAGAAAGTCAAGACAGGCCCTGGCGAAGTCTTCCGGAAGGATGGTATCCGGGTTAAGGAAAAGGATATATTCCCCTGACGCCTGCCGGAGCGCCAGATTGTTGGCCCTGGCAAACCCGATGTTTTCCGGATTTTCAAGGAATCGAACCCCTGGAAAAAGCGGCCGGAGCTCATCGATGCCACCGTCGGCAGAGTGGTTGTCGATGACGATGATCTCGGATTCGAGACTTGATAAAGCCTTTTGTACCGAGCGCAGACAGAGCTCGAGAAAATACCTTACCCTATAATTGACTATGATGACGGAAAGGACCATCGGCTCCTAAGATAGAAAACTAAGTCTTTTAACAACAATAATTTGTAAAAAATTGATATATTTGCATTTGTCAATATAATGTGATGACGTTAACGCTTCAGCAAATCGAAAAAATTTCCAAGGCCCTGGGAGACAGCAAACGACTAAAGATCTTACACTATATCTCCGGCAAGGGTGGATGCGGCGAATGTTCGGCCTTACAGGACATCACCGATCTCGCTCAACCTTCCGTATCTCACCACGTAAAGATCCTCATGGAATCCGGGCTTATCCGGGCTGAGAAAGATGGTCGGAATTACAGCTATACGCTCAATTGCTCCGTCCTAAACCAATATGCCGAAGCGATGCGGCGGCTGTCGACGGCGGCGCCCATTTTTGCGTCCAACTAACCTGGTTTCCAACCTATCTTTGCGCCATGCTAAAATCAACACTCATCAGGGCGGCGGAAGCAGGGGCTGCTGTCATGCAAAGGTATTTCCAGGGGGAGTTCATCATTTCGAACAAGGAAGGTATCAATAACCTGGTCACGGAAGCCGACCATGCCTCCGAGAAGGCGATCTTCGAGATTATAAAGGCAGATTATCCCGATCACTATCTTCTAAGTGAAGAGGCTGGGGAGATCGTTACGGATTCGACCTACAAGTGGATAATCGACCCTATAGACGGAACGGTGAATTTTGCGCATGGCCTGCCTCTTTGCTGTGTATCCATAGCCCTGGAGCAAGACGGAGAAATGATTTTAGGAGCGGTATATAATCCTTTTATAAAGGAATTCTTTTTCGCACAGCGGGGCTATGGCGCCACATTGAACGACAAGAAGATCGCCGTAAGCGCCGGGACCTCGGTGGCCACATCCTGCCTGGTAACAGGCTTTCCCTATACTTACCTGGACCAGCCCAATGGGCCGCTGGAAGTCTTTTCCCGGCTCATTCACGGTGGTGTTCCTGTGCGCCGGCTGGGCTCCGCAGCCATGGATCTCTGTTGGGTGGCGGCTGGCCGGTTCGTCGGTTTTTATGAACTCAAGCTACAGGCCTGGGACAGTGCGGCGGGCTTTTTGATCGTAGAAGAAGCGGGAGGCCGGGTCTCGGATTTCACCGGTGGCCGGTATTCGCCGTATCAGCCGCACATAATCGCGACCAACGGGAAGATCCATGACGAGCTGGCAGATGTCGTGAACGGGAGGCATGCTTCCTTCTAATAAAAAAACTATGAGTGAAACAAGGACCGAGATCTCATCCCTCGGAGAATTTGGATTAATCGAGCATCTGACCGCGAACATTGAAATTAAGAATGTTTCTACCCTGGTTGGGGTTGGAGATGATGCGGCCGTGATCGACCATTTCGGCAAGCAGACGGTGGTGACCACTGACCTGCTCATCGAGGATGTCCATTTCGACCTGCTCTATACACCATTACAGCATCTGGGCTATAAGTCCGTTGTTGTAAACCTCAGCGATGTCTATGCGATGAATGCCACGCCGACCCAGATCACCATGAGCATTGGCATCAGCAACCGCTTCAGCCTGGAGGCTCTCGACGAATTCTATGAGGGTGTTTATGCCGCATGCGAAGCCTATGGGGTGGATCTTGTAGGGGGCGACACCGCTTCTTCTAAAAAAGGGTTCATCATCTCGGTGACCGCCCTGGGAGAAGTCACCCCGGACAAGTTCGTCAAGCGTAGCACGGCGCAAAAAGGTGACCTCCTCTGCTGTACAGGCGACCTGGGCGCCGCCTATCTGGGGCTCATCTTCCTCGAAAGGGAGAAGAAGATCTTCCTGGAAAATCCGAAAGTGCAGGCCGACCTCGAAGGAGAGAAATATGTGATCGGCCGGCTCCTGAAGCCTGAGGCCCGCAAGGACATCATAGAATTCTTTCAGCAGTCGGAGATCCTGCCGACCTCGATGATGGATATCAGCGACGGGCTGAGCTCGGAGATCCTGCATATCTGCCGCCAAAGCGGACTGGGCTGCGTTTTGTATGAAGATAAGATCCCCATTGCAGAAGAGACCCGCAAGGCGGCATACAAATTCGAGCTGGACCCGACGGCCTGCGGCCTGAGCGGCGGAGAGGATTACGAGCTGCTGTTTACCGTCCCCCAGCTGGATTATGACAAATTAGTTCTGAACGAACAGATCAGCGTCATCGGCTATATGACGGAACAGGAAAAAGGCGCCAAGATCATTACCAAGGGGGGCAATACATTCGATATTACGGCGCAGGGGTGGAATGCCTTTGCCGCCAAATGATCTTATCCATGCAAAGACTTCGACGAGTCACATATATCTTTCTTCCATTTTTTTTCCTGGCCTGTCGCACGGAGAAAAACTTCCGGCCCGACCGGAAGTACGCTGCTGCGGACCTGCAAAAGGATTACCGCATCTTCCGTGGTACGCTGGAAGCCTGGCATCCCAGCCTTTACTGGTATACGTCCAGGGATAGCCTGAACCATTGTTTCGACGAAGGCTATGCGGCCCTAAAAGACTCCATGACAGAGACGCAGTTCCGGGTCGTCCTGAGCCGGGTGATCGCCCAGGTAGATTGCGGTCATACTTCCGTCCGCGGGTCGAAAGCCTATTCGGATTACCTG
>JAMFRX010000460.1 GCA_026224995.1 Puia dinghuensis | reverse complement strand
TTTAGCACCGGCGAGCGGCGGAACAGAATGGCTAAGATGGTGAAGAAGGCCATGAGGATCCAGCCGCCGGGACCAGATGGGGAATGTGGGCCATTGGAGGTGACCTGGCCACCTGGACCGGATGGGGAAGCAGGACCTGCTGCTCCGCCCTGTTTTGGATCGGCGCCCGAAGCTGGCGCTGGCGGGCTGATTCCGCCGAGGTCTTTTTCCGGCAGGCAGAAGGCCAGATAGTTGCCGCCGGTCTTGAGTCCCCTACCCCCGCCTGCCGCTATGGCGATGTATTGGACGCCATCGATGGCATAAGTAATAGGAGTTGAGAAAGCGGCATTGGGAAGGTGGTATTGCCACACGACCTTACCGGTATTCTTGTCGAAGGCGCGGATCAGCTCGTCGCGGGTGCCGGCGATGAAGATCAGGCCGCCGGCCGTCGCCAGGGGGCCGCCATAGGATTCCATGCCGGTGACGGGTATCCCTTTTTTGGTGAGCTCCGGGAATTCGCCCAGCGGCACCCGCCAGCGGTAATCGCCCGTTTTCAGGTCGATGGCATTGAGCGTTCCCCATGGTGGCTTGATGCCGGGATAGCCGTCGGAGTCGGTGAGCTTGTCCCAGACCCTGCTAACGTATGGCGGAGAGTAGGGAAAGGGCAGGTGTATCGTAGGTCTTTGCGGGCCCGTGCGGACGGCCGTGTCGCGGTGTTCGGCGGCTATGCGGGCACCGCCGTGCCCATTCAGCAGGAAGTTGATGATGGCCGCGCGTTGTTGGTCGGGCAGCTGCTGGAAGGAGGGCATCCTGGCCTGGCCATTCTTGACGATGGAAGCGATCTCCACGGGTTTAAGACGCTGGCCTACGTCAAGCAGAGCGGGAATTTCGTGTCCGTTGCCTTTTCTGTCGGCGCCATGACAGGCGGAGCAGTTGGTGATATAGAGTCCATATCCTTCGGAAAGAGCTGCTATCTCTTTTTGTCTCTCTTTCATGGAGATCATGCGCAGCAGCCAGGGAGCGTCATTGGCATTTTGATAGAGGATGCCATCCGAGTCGACGGCGTTGCCGCCCCATTCCGCTCCCCCGCTATAGCCGACGAGCACGGTGCCGGTGGTATCGGGAGCCAGGAATTTGTTTCTTTCTCCTTTTGTGGCCTGGTCGTAAAGCTTCTGCACGTAGGCATGCGCCGTAGGAGAGATATCGGTGAGGTCGGAATCGCTGATGGTCTGATGGGAAAGAGGCAGCGGCTTCGACGGGTAACGCTGCGTGGCCCAGGGATGTTCGCCGGGAAGACCCTTCACGGGTACGGGGCGTTCTTCTACCGGGAACAGCGAGACCCCGCTGTCGCGGTCCAGGACATAGAGCAGTCCGTCTTTGGTAGCCTGTACGACCACGTCGGTTCTCTTGCCGTCATGGATGATGGTCGTAAGGTTGGGCGGGCAGGGGATGTCCCGGTCCCAGAGATCGTGGTGGATGGTCTGATAATACCATCTTACCTTACCGGTAGCCGCATCGAGGGCCATGATGCAATCCGAGAACAAGTTGCTGCCAGCACGGTCGCCGCCATAGAAATCGGAAGAGGGGGAACCCGTGCCGAAATATACGAGTCCGCGTTTTTCATCAAGCGACATGCCGCTCCAGTTGTTGGTGCCGCCTGCCCATTTGTAGGCGTCCTTGGGCCAGGTCTCGTAGCCCGGTTCGCCGGGTTGGGGGATGGTATGAAAGATCCAGACCATTTTACCGGTGAGCACATCGAATCCCCGGACATAGCCCGGAGCGGCATCGCCGGATTCGGACACGGCCGAGCCGATGATGATAGTATTCTTGTAGATGATGCCGGGAGAGGTAGCGGTGACATAGAGGTCGTCCACGCGGTGATTGATATCCAGTCCGGAGTAGAGCGATATCCTGCCATCTCTGCCGAAGGTCGGCACCACTGTGCCGGTGAGTGCATTTACACAATAAAGATTGGAGCCTGCAGCGAAGAAGATGCGGCGATCTTTGCCATCCGTCCAGTAGGTTAGCCCACGGGATTGATTGAACCGGGGAGCGGCAAAATGGAAAGGATCGAACTTCCAGAGCTCTTCACCGGTAGCCGCGCGGACGGCGAACAATTTCAACGTAGGACTGAGGCCATAGAGTACGCCGTCGACCACGATGGGCTGGCATTGGATCTCATGTTCCTGGCGGTGGCGGGAGCCGGTCGAGCTGCTTGTTTGCGCGGTGTCCGCGGAATTGTAGATCCAGGCAGGCTGCAGATCGGCTACATTAGCAAGGTTGATCTGCCGGAGCGGGGAATAGCGGTTGTTCCCTTTATTCCCACCGTAGACGGGATAGTCGGTCGATTCGCCATGAGGGTGATGGCAGGCGGAAAGGATCGACAGGGCACAGAGGAGGGCAGAGAGCGAACGGAATCTCATGAGCATTATTTTATCGTATAGAATTCATAGCGGATGGTCCAGGTAAAGGTCTGCCCCGGCGACACGCTTACATGGATATAGGGTTCGGGGCATAGGGTCTTCACCGAGCCCCAGAAGATCAGTTCAGATAAAGGCTTGTCGGCGCGGATGCGGACGGCCGCACCCGTAATGTGATTCTCCAGCCGGATGTCATAATCTTTTTCGGTGTTGCCATAACCGTGCAGAATGGCATATACCGACTCACGCTGTCCGAAAGGCCGGAGGAGGATGATCGAATCGCCGCGGATCGCCGCGAGGTCGTCCAGGCCGCGTGCCTGTTCCGGCACCAGCGTAAAGCGAAACTTCAGTAGGATGCCCGGAGCGAGAGACTGGCTATCCGTCAGGAAGAAATTATGGTCGAAGACATCCGACTCGATAGCGGTATGGCCAGTGTTGCGCAGGCTATGGGCGATCACGAGCTCGGGTTCGCCTTTGGTAAGGGAGACCGTCTTCGTATAGACATAGCCGTAATCCTTATCCTCCAGCGTATGCCGGAATTCCACACCGGATCTCGAAGGGTTTACCTGCCAGGACCCGGCGTTTTGGATGGGATAATACCTAAAGGGCCTATAAGCCGCAGTATCCGGCTTTCTGAGCACTCCTACCCCAATCTGCACGAAGGTTCCACCTGCTATCGCCTGGTCATAGCCCAGCGGCGAGAACGATTCCACAGGGCCCATGATCGCGTCGTTGAGGGTGGGATCATACCGGGGAAACCACTGACCGAAATAGCTATGGCCTTTGTATTCCAGGGAGGGCATGACACCGGACCAGTCGAACCGCGTGCTGCGGTAATACCCTTTTGCGGTATCGGGAAGGTAAAAGCGGGCGTGGACGATCCCGTTGGAGATATCGGCCTGGGGGAATGACTGGGCTGGGCAGGTGAGCCGCGCAGCCAGGATGCATACTATAAGAAAGATAGGCTTCATTGTTGAGCGTTTAAGGCCTGATGATCGTGCCGTCCCTTTTGCGGAGGGTCCACTTACCGGCATTGTTGTTAATCGGATATTTTGCCGCCAGCTTCTCATTGAGGTCTACGCCGAGGCCCGGGGCTTCGTTGATGTACATATAGCCTTTTTTGAGCTCAGGGGTGCCAGGAAATACTTCTTTTATCTGGTCGTTGAAGAAGATGGATTCCTGTACGCCGAAATTCCAGATGGCGAGATCTATATGACATTGCGCGGCATGGCCTACGGGAGAGACGTCACCGGGACCATGCCAGCCGGAGCGGACGTTGAAGAATTCGCCGAGGTGAGCCACTTTGATCGCGGGCGTGATGCCGCCGATCTGGGAGACATGGCAGCGGAAATAGTCGAAATCGCGCCGGGCCATATAGTCCACGAACTCATTGGGATTGTTGAAGAGCTCGCCCATGGCGAAGGGCACCGTCGTCGCCGCGCGAAGCTGCGGGAAGAGGTGCATGTTCTCCGGGGTCAGGGGATCTTCTATCCAATAAGGGTCGAACTCTTCCAGTCGTTTGCACATATTGATCATATCCTGGGGCTGCACACGTTCATGGGTATCGTGCAGGAGCTCTACTTCTTCGCCGCAGGTCTTACGGACCGTCTCGAACAGCTTGGGGATGGCCTTCACATAGGCGCGGGCGTCCATGAAATCATCCGTTGGACGACCGAAGCCCGCATCTTTCCAATCGGGCTGCTTGGCCAGTTGCAAAGAACCATAGCCGCCCTGCTGGATGCGGACGTAACGGAAGCCGTCGGACATATATTTCTGGGTGTTCGCCGCCACTTCTTCCGGCGACTTTCCATCGGCGTGAGCGTAGCAGTCAACGGCGAAGCGGGCCTTTCCGCCCAATAGCTGGTATACGGGCATGTTGGCGCGTTTGCCCTTGATGTCCCAGAGAGCCTGGTTGAGGCCGCTGAGGGCGTTGTTGAGGACGGGGCCATTGCGCCAGTAGGAGCTGACGAAGAAAGCCTGCCAGAGGTCTTCGATGTTGTCGACGTCCTTGCCGACGCAGAAGTCAGGCATATAGCTGTTGATGGCCGTGACGACTACCTCGGCCCGCTGGGTGAAGGTGGCGCAGCCGAGGCCGTAGAGGCCGGGTTCGGAGGTTTCCACTTTTACGACGACTAAATTGGCGCCCATCGGGGCGGTGGCGATGGCCTTCACCGAGCGGATGGTGACGGGTGGAAGGCCGGTGGCATAGGACGGCGTGGTCTTGTCGCGGTTTTCGGGTGCGGCCTTAGGTGCGGCTGAGGCTTTGGACGTCGGGGCAAGGGCGCCGACAAGAGAGGCGGCAGAGCCGAGGCCGAGCATTTTAATGAGTTCGCGTCGATTGGATGTCATATGTTTATTTTTATTGGGCAAGTGTGAATTGTTTACCGGTGATGGATAGGGTCCTGGATATGACCGATCCGTCGGCCAGGGCGGCGGGCAGGGGTTGGCCGCCGCCGGCGAAGACTTCGATCTTACCGGGGGTTTCGCTACGATTGCCGGATTCGTCGACCTGCGAAAGCTGCCTGGAGGCCAAGGTGAAGGATACGATCTTCTTCTCGCCGGCCAGGAGGTGGATACGGGTGAAGCCGGCGAGCGCATGGAGCGGC
>JAMFRX010000459.1 GCA_026224995.1 Puia dinghuensis | reverse complement strand
TTGACGGTGGAGATGGTGCTCATGGTGACTCCCATGATGGCTGCCGTCTCCTTTGTCCCTTTTCCCTGAAGCCAGTATTGCATGATCTGCATTTCACGGGGGGCTATGGCCGAAAAAGGGTGCGTATCGGGATCTATTGAGGTCCTTATATTATTCAAACGTTCGTTACGGAAGAATTTGCCTAGCAGCCGGGCGGTGTCTTCTGCCTTAGCAGATTTATTTATAAAATATTCTACGCCGGATCTTTTGAGGAGATCGTAGTAGATATTGTCGGCCTGCACCGTGAGAACAGCGATCTGCAGATCGGGATAGGTTTTTCGTATATCGCCCAATACATCCAAACTACTACCATCGGACAAGGTAAGATCCAGCACGAGATGGGTAAACTCGTTCTCCTTCAGCTCCCTGACGAGCTCTTTACAGCTGGTGACTTCCCGAATTTCCATCAAGCCCATTTCTATCTGACATATAAGCTTTACGCCTTTTCTGATCATCGAGTGATCGTCAGCTAGCAATATTTTAGGTGACATACGCAATTGTTATTCGTCATGGGCAAGATACGCATAACGAATGAAAGGGATTTTACCGCTGAAGCCATAATTCATTAAAGTAATGCTTTATCTGTATTTATTTTTAAATCGCTCCCTCACGGTTTTAGCCCCTCCATTTCCTTTTTAACTTCTTAACGGTGACAGGGAATTTTTAACCATTAAACATTTATTTTATGAAACAAGAACACAGCGTTCAGGTTGCCGTATGGTCGACTCTGGACCGGATTAGATCCGAGTATGCGCAGGTGCTCCAGACTGCGCCGTTATCGCTCGAGGAGCTGTTCTCATCGGAGAGTTTCCAACTGGAGGGGTTCGGAAAGGGCTTCGCCCCCCATGCAAAGAGCGAGGAGCTACAAACGATCGCAGAGCAGTTCGGACGGCAGTATGGGATCTGGCTGGAAAACGCCAAGCATTATATCACCTGTACATTGTTCCTGTACCCCACTGCGGGGTATAATCGATTGGCGGCTATCGTAAAGAATAATGCGGTGGACTATTTCCTAAATGACACGATGGGGCGTGACGTTTTTAGCTTACTCACGGCGGATAAGCAGCAGGCGGCACAGGAGATCGTGGAACGGATGGCCACGCTCGACGACGGGCTGGTGGTCGCGCCATGGGCTCATCCCGTGGAGCTTGCGAATGCGGAAGTCCTCAATTATATGCGTCAGACGTCTCCCGGGCAATGGTTCAGGGAGTTCCTGAAGTTCTATTCCCATCATATAGGGGTAACACACAAAGATCTTAATTCCCCTGTACTGGGTCAGATAGCCGGGGTTTCAGAATATATAGAGATGCGCATTCATACCGCGGGCATGCACCATATAATGCTGTTGATAGAGTATAGTACAGGGAATTTTCTCGACTGGCGCCGCCTTGAAGAGAACGGGCTGCTCCAGCCGTTGAAACGGCTTCATTTTACGGTTGCGGCCTTTGGGGCGTTATCCAACGATCTGTTTTCCTTTGAGAAGGAGGTGATAGACAATAATTCCGATTCCAATCTGGTCATGAGCATTCTGCTGAACGATCCGGCCCTGACATTGAGGGAAGCGATATTACAGTCGGCGGAGATAGTGGGAAATTTGCTGGCGGAGTATTCGAGCGTGCTGGCGGTGATCAGGAGAAAGTCACAGAATATGTTTGCGCTTGCGAACGGGCTTTCAGAGCACCTGGAGGGTGTTGAGAGATGTCTGGAGGCGTCATGGCTGTGGCAGGTCTATACCAAGCGATATAAACGGCCGAGGTCCATCTGGGCTGAGACTACGTTAGCCTCAAAGACGCGGGGTATAGCTCCCTGATCTTTTTTTGCAGGATCAGGTGATCGATGGGTTTTTTGAGGAAGGTGTCGGCGCCTGCGGCCAGCATTTTGTTCAAGGTATCGGTTGAGATATCGCCGGTGGTGACGATGATAGGAATGTGGCTTAATTGCGGGGTCTGCTTGATCTGCAGGATGGTCTCTTCGCCATTTAAAACAGGCATATCATAGTCCATGATAATGATGTCCGGGCAGTCCGCCGGACATTTTCTCATGGCGGTGTCCAAGAGCTCCTGGCCGTTGTTGACCATCGTGAAGGAGCAGCCCATGTCTTTGAGGAACCGGGAGAGTAAAAAAGAGGTGAGCCTGCTATCTTCGGCTACCAGGATGTCTACGCTATTGAGGTCCAGGGTATCGGTTTCCGGCGTGGATTCCGCAGGCTGATCGGATAGGGTCGCTTCGATGAGGGGCAGGGTCACTGTAAAGACGGTGAGCCCGTTGGGAACGCTTTCCACATCGACCTTTCCATTCATCGAGGTCACTTTCATTTTTACTATGTATAGTCCGAGTCCTGAGCCCTGGATCTGGCCGGTCCTTCCTGTGAAGAAGGGGTCGAAGATCGATTCTATTTTCTCGCGGGGGATGCCGGGACCGAGATTGGAGACCCTGAGCTGCCAATCCTCACCGCTTCTTTGGATAGCTATATCTACGGTACTCTTCCTGGTCCCATATTTTATAGCGTTAGCGAGCAGGTTCGTCAGTACCTGGTTGATGTGCAGGGAATCGCCGACGACGGCTTCCGGCATATCCGGATCAACATGCAGGAAAAGCATGATCCCCTCTCTATTGGCAATGACCTGGTTGACTTCCATGATCTTTTCCATCAGAGAAATTATCCTGAAGGGTTCGTTGGCGACGGCGGGCGCCTCCCCACCTTCGATCTGCGCCATATCCAAAACGTTGTTAACGATATTGCTCGCGTGCGAGCTGGCGGTGAAGCCTATATCCACAAGTGATCTTATTTTCTTAAGATTTGCGTCTTTTTTGACCTCTTTCCGCAAGAGCTGGCTGACCTGGTGGATGCTGTCCAGCGGGGTGCGAAGCTCGTGTGTGACCTGGGCCAAAAAGATGCGGATAAAGTTATTGGCTCGTTTAAGTCTTGCATTATCCACGTTGCTGTCAAAGAAACGGCTATTGACGACTACCGTGAGGATCAGCACCCCGGCAAAGACCAGGGATTGGATGAGGTGACTAGCGGCGGGGGCTATGGGAATAGGATGAGAAGGACCGAAGTAATACCGTGCCTGCAGCACCAGGAAGGTTAAAATTGCGGAGAGCAGACCAATATTCCGGGATAATTTTTTACCGACGATCATGTAATTGACAGACACGAGGAAGATGAGCATGAACTCGAGATGGAACAATTCGCCCAGCATATATCCAAAGTAAAGGATAGCCGCACATTGCGTAAAATAGAGCATGAGGCTTGCGCCCAGGTATCGCTTGTAGTAATTAAAGATGAGCGCTGCGAAATTGCCGATAATATCGAGGGTGATAGGAATTGTAATCCATAGCGGCCACTTGAGAATAGAGCAGATCGGAGGGGCAATCACCAGGATCAGGCTACCGATCACCATACTAAGGGTATTGACCAACATGACCCTTTTTTTCACATCCTCATCAGTTTCGGCTGTTATGCCGATAGACCGTAATTGCCTAAACTTCTTCATGGTGTTTAGTAAATTTTATGATGCATAAAAGACAAGATAAGTCATCTGCGAAGAGCAAAAAATGACTTTGAGCTAAAACGATTTTGCAAAGAATGAAACGCCTAATCTCATCCATTAACCGGAGGAATTTTAACGTGCGGGTCATCGGATCTTAGCGTGGCGTGCTACTAATTGAGCGGGAATTGTACTATTACTTCTGTCCCTATACCGGCCTGGCTGATGAGGGAAAGCTTTCCTTTTAATACGTCTTCTGCCAGGTACCGGGAAACCAACAGGCCCAGTCCCATGGGGTTCCTTAATTTTTTTCGTCCGGCGGGCGACAGGCTGAAGAGGCATTCCAGTTGATCGGCTGTCATGCCTTCGCCTTTATCTTTTACAACTAATTTCCACCATTTGTCGGTCTTGTCGATCTCCAGCGATACCTGGCTACCCGGTGCGGAGAAGGCAATGGCGTTTATGAGCAGGTTGGCTGCTATCTGGCTGACCTTGAATTCGTCGCTGAGGATCTGTTCCGGTATTTCCTGAGAGACCAGGAGATCGATACCAATTTGTTTTTCGATTGCCAGGTAGTCGTGTTCTTCTATGAGCTTGCTTAGCAGGTGCCGTACATTCACTTGTTCCGGAAAGCTATCGACAATGCCGGCGTCGGCCCGGGTATATTGCAGGAAGTTACTTAGTCTGGAGTTATATTCTTTGAAGGCATCTGTGAGATGATCCAGGATGGGGGCCGGGTCCTGATCTTTTTGGATCACGTGTTTCAGCATGAGGCATAGGCTGGCTACGCCTTGAAAATTCCCATTTATGTCGTGCGTGACTTTCCGAATAAACTGGGCTTTATCGGAAGATGTAAAGGATGGGTTCATACCTAGTAATAAGGTTATCGCTGTACTAAGGTAAGGCTTCCTTTTAAACATTGGAAGTAAGCGTTCCTCGAATTAATTCGATTGTTTTATTATATGAGGATGAATAACTTTCCACTACAGACGAAATTACTATGAGGGAACTTTTGATCGCGGACGACCATCGGATGATACGGAAAGGCTTGATCGTCACATGCCAGACCGAGTTCGGCCTCAAGGTGATCGACGAGGCATCGAGCTGCAGCGAGATCATGGCCGCATTGAAGAGGAAACGGTATACTCACGCTATATTCGACATGGTCCTAACGGATGGGACGACGCTGGAGATCCTGCCTAATATCCGTACGCTTTATCCCGAGCTCAAGATACTGATCCTGAGCATGCAGCCTTATGGGATGTACCGGGCCAGCCTGGAACGTTATGGTATCAGGCAGTTCGTCTCCAAGGCGGCCCCGGAGCGGGAGACCCTGCGGCAGCTGCAGAATTTCCTGTATAACGACACAGACCCCGTACGCAGGGACGCTATGGATGGGTCGGTGCTGGACAGGCTTACCCCGAGGGAGGTGGAAGTCCTGCATTACCTGCTGGCGGGTAAGGGAAGCAATGAGATAGCAGAGACATTGAATATGAAACAAAATACGATATCCACGTTCAAGCGGCGGATCTTCGAGAAGAGCAAGACGAAGAGCGTCCTTGAGCTGAAGGAGTGGGTATCGATCAACCAGGATATTTTTAGTTAAGGTTCTGATGACATTAGAACAGCAAGGATAAGCCGCTCCTAGTCTTAGGAGTGGCTTTTTTTATATGACGGCGTCCAGGAATTTCTTGTTGCGGTAGAGGAAGGGCAGGCAGGAGGCGCTGACCCCGAGGATGAGGACGATGCCGGTGAGCAGTCCCCGGAAGCCCTGGTTCTCCTTATAGTCTACAAAGCGGTGGACTTCCGCGGAACGCCAGCCCAGCCAGGCTGTCAACAGCAGGAAGACGACGAAATAGACGGTACTGCCCAGCCTGAAGGTGCGGATGAAGGCATAATACAGGATGCCTACAACGGTCAAAAGCAGGTTTATGCAGAAGATGAGCGAGGAGACATTGATGAGCTCGGAGGGCGTATAGCCGGTATGGCTCCGGTAGCCGATGTTGTAGCCGAGGCAGATGAGCGTGTCGATGATGCCGATGAAGAGACCCGTCATCATGGCGTTGAAGAAAATGGATTGTTGTTCGTTTTTCATGACCTTAGTTGTTTATGAACCATGATTAATTGTTGTACGTAAGAATTTTCGCCCCTGTACCATGATCCGCCGGGTGCGCGGCGGCGACTGGTAGTGCAGCTCTTTCTGCCGCTGGCGGCTATAGAAGGTGAGCAGGCCTGCGGCGGTGACCATGCCGACAATTTTTTCGTTATCGCGGCTTTCCATGACCGCTAGTCTGTCTGTCTCGTGCTTGCCCATGAGCTCGGCGGCGAGGCCTGCGTGGTCCGCGGCATAGATGTGGGGGCCGGAGGGCTGTTCCCCTTTTATGGGGACCATGAGCTGCCGGACGGCGACATTGCGTAAGATGTCCGGCTCGAAGGCGTCGGGGGTCTTGACTCCACGGCGCTGGATCTTTTCTGTCATGATGCTGCCTTTCATGAGGAAGAAAGAGACGAAGTAGGCCGCCACACAGGCGCCGAGCAGGGGCAGCAGGCCGTTGATCTGGCCGGTGGTTTCGAGGGCAAAGACGATGGAGGTCAGCCAGGCCCGGGAGGCGCCTGCGAACATTGCCGCCATGCCGATGAGGGCGGCTGTGGGCAGGTTGATGCCGGAGTTAGGAAAGTATTGCAACACGACCCCGCCCAACAATGCGCCGAGGGCACCGCCGATGGTGAACAAGGGCGCCAGGGTCCCGCCGGATGTACCGCTGCCAAGGCTGATCGACCAGGAGAGGTATTTCAGGAAGCAGAGGGCGGCTATCACCCGGATTGGGGCGGCGCCGCTGAGAAGACGCGTGATATTGTCGTAGCCCACGCCCATGGTATGCGGGGCGAAGTAGCCGATGACCCCGATGGCGATAGCGCCCAGGGCGGGCCACCACATCCAATGTATGGGCAGCTTTTCGAAGGCGTCTTCTATCCAATACACGGAACGGGACACGAATGCGGCTACGACGCCGATACCGCCACCGAGCAGAACATATATGGCAAGCGCCTTGTTGTCGGGCGTAGGGATGGCCGGCATGGCGAAGACGGGCTGGTGGCCAAAGAGCAGAATGTGCATGCCGGCACCCGCGACACAGGCCAGGGCCACGGGGATGACGGAGCGGGGGGAGAACTCGAAGAGCAAGAGCTCGATGGCCAGGAGGACAGCGGCGAGGGGGCTGCCGAAAATGGCCGCCATACCGGCACAGGCGCCGGCGGCGAGCACGATCTTGCGCTCGGCGGCGGAGATGTGGATCCACTGACCGGTGAGGGAGCCGAAGGCGCCGCCGGTTGCGATGATGGGCCCCTCGGCGCCAAAAGGCCCGCCGGTCCCTATGGAAAGAGCGGCCGACAAGGGCTTGAGGAAGGTTATGGCGGGAGGGATACGGCTATCGGCCAGGATGATCTTTTCCATGGCCTCCGGGATGCCGTGACCGCCTATGGCCCGCGACCCGAAACGAGCCATCAACCCTACGAGCAAGGCCCCTATGATGGGAACCGCGATCACCAGAACGCCTAAGCTGTTACCCGCGGGTGAGGCCGGCTCAAAGGACAGCCGACCATAAAACGAGAGGTTGGTAATGAAGTCGATGAGAAAAACCAGGCCTTTTGCGACGAAGCCGATGACGATCGCGTTGCAGACTACCTGGATACTGAGGTAAAATACCCGTCGGCCGACGGGAGGGTTGAGCTTGTGCATATTGGCTGCAAAGATATTGCTTATTTAATATTATTTGACATAATTTGTGTTATTTTTGCTGATAAAACATTGTTTATACAATATTATGACTGAACTCGCCTGTGATCTGGACCGCTGTTTCCTGTGCCGCCATTGCCTGCCTGAATGGAAGGAGGTGACGGCCTTAAAGAAGAAGACTTTTTTTATCAAGAAGGGCAAGCCTTTGTTCTCGGAAGGCGACAAGGTGGAAGGCATTTTCTTCCTTTATTCCGGCGCCGTCAAGATCCATGCTCCCTGGCCGGATGGGCGGGAGATGATCATCCGCTTTGCCCGCGGGGGCGAGATCGTGGGACATCGCGCGCTGGGAGGCTATGCGGTCTATCCTATTTCCGCTACGGCGCTGGAGGATACGACGGCATGTTTTGTCAGCAATGCGTTTTTTGAGCTGAGCATGAAGACAAATGCGGCGCTGGTGTATACGCTGATGCATTTCTATGCGACGGAACTACAGAAGGCGGAGAAGCGGATGCGCGATCTCACCCATATGGATGTGAAGGGCAGGATCGCCGGGGCGTTGCTGGAGCTGCTGGAGATCTTTGGAACCAATGGAGAGGGCTTCCTGGGGGTGACGCTGACGCGGCAGGATATCGCGGCTTATGCGGGGACTACGTATGAGACTGTGTTTAAATATTTTACGGAGCTGACGGCGGCTGGCGTCATCACCACGGTGGGGAAGGATATCCGGATCAATGAGCCGGAGCGGCTGCGGCAGGCCTGAGGGGGCTATTTTATGCTTACATGGGGATAAATTCCGGCAATCGGGGCTTGGGTCAAAGGGCTATCTTTCAAAAAAAAAGGATAATGAGATCGTATATGGGCTTGGGGTTACTGGTGTTTGGGTTGTATGCCGGGGTTACCGGGTGCAGCAGGCGTTCGCTGCTGATGCATCCGGAGGATAAGGCTTTTGGCCGGACGGCGCCGGAGGTGTATGGAGTGGTGTTGAAGACCACCAAGGGGAATATCCGGCTGGAGGTGAGACGGGACTGGTCGCCGCATGGGGCGGACCGGTTTTACAATCTCGTAAGGAATGGATTTTATGATCATGCGGCCTTTTTCCGCATCCATAAAGGAACCTGGGCGCAGTTTGGCATCCCGGCGGACCCGCGGATCGCTCAGGCCTGGCGGCGGCAGAATATCCCCGACGATTCGCTGAAGACGACCAATGCCCGCGGCACCGTGGACTATGCCTTCAAAGATAGAAATGGGCGGACGACGCAGGTGTTCATCAACCTGCGCGATAACAGCAGCACGCATGACAAGGAGCCTTTTGTGCCGTTTGCCCGTGTGGTAGAGGGGATGGATATCGCCGACTCGTTGTACGATGGGTATGGGGAGAAATCCGGGGGCGGCATCAGGGCGGGTAAACAGGATTCGCTGTTTGCGGAGGGAAATGCGTATTTGACCAGGAATTACCCGAAGCTGGATTATATTTTGAGCGCCACTATCGTGAAGCCTTAGCCGACTACTTACCTTACCGGGTCCGACTACTTAGCCGCGACCAGGGCGTCTATCTCACCATTGAACTCCTTGAGGAATTCCTGATAATATGGGCCTGTAGCGGGCCCTGAATAGCCTGTATGGATGCGGGCTACCCTACCCTTTTTGTCGATAAGGATAGTCGTGGGAAAGGCCAGGAAAGTATTCAAGGCAGGCAGGGAGCTGGCGACTACCTGTTTGTCGGCTATTCCGCCGAATACCTGGGCGTACTGGATATCGTACCGGTCCCGCATGCGTGTAAACACCTTCCTGACAAAAGCTGTGTCGGTCTGTCTTTCGTATTGAATAGAGACGACTTCTATTCCCCTGGAATGGTTGACCTTGTACCAAGGGGCGAGAAAGGAGGCCTCGTCTACGCAGTTGGGGCACCAGGTGCCGCCGATGGTGACGATCACGACCTTATTCCTGAACTTTGCATCTTGTAGGGAAACGGCATGGCCGTCCACGTCGGGAAGAGAGAAATCGAAAGCGGTATAGCCGGGCTTGAGATAGGTGAGCTTGTAGGGATCCGGCAAGGCGGCTTTGGCATTCAGGCTGCCTGTAAAGGACTGGGAGCCGCGGGCGCCGATGTTCTCGCCCGTGAGGTGGCCGTCTGTCGTGAATTTTCCTTTGTAATAAGAGGGGCCTGAGCCGAAAAAAGTAGAAAGATAGAATTCGTTCCCCTGAACGATGCCTTCCAGGTAACGGGAATCACCCGTGACGCGCAGGAAGGTGCCGGTGAGCTTGTTGCCCTGCTGCCGGAAGAGGCCCACGACTTTTTCCTCCTTTCCATCGGCAGAAGTAAAGGTGACGTCATAGGTACCGGAGAGATCGCCGGCCGGTGCGGCGCCGTTGTCGGCGAAGCGGTATGAGAGGCCTTGCTCTATCCGGGCCTTCAGGGGTGAGCCCGTTCTATCCTGTTTTCTTAGTGTGCCTGTGAGCGCGCCCTGTCCAATGGAGAAGGCAAGCTCATTGTCGAACTGGTCCAGGGAAATGAAGAGCGAGTCGGCGGTTTGCCGGACCGGGCCGCCCTGGAACCATTCTTCACCATTGCGGAAGAAGGCCTTAGGAGACCCGCTTTTGTCTGCGCGAACCTCGAAATTAAACGGCACTTCCACGCCCGGGCGCAGCTCGAATACTCCCCGCCAGCTTCCGAGCGCGGAGAAGGGGGCTTTTGTCTGCGGATTGCTCTGGCCGGGCTTGAGGGCGATGTTGTATTCGTTGTTAGTGGATAGGCGGATCTCCGCGGTCTGGTATTCGTCGCGGCTGAACACGAGGATGGTATCGTTGGCCGGCACTTCGATATAGTACATCCCATCCTGCTGGGAGCCAGAAGTTATGGCTGCGCCTTTGACAGCAACCAGCACGCCCTCCAGGGGTGTCGATCCATCCGTTGAGGAGACGAGTCCGCTGATGGTCCTTTTGGCGGGCTGTGAAGTTTGGGTGTAGCCATTTGACCCGAGTAAAATGACTATAGCGAGCAGGGAGAGTAGCCGGAGCATAGTTTTCTCATTTGTCTATAAAATTAATAGACTAATCACAATAAAACAAATTCTTTTTTGGTTATATCATATTAGTCTACTAATTTAGTAGACTATAAAATTACCGTTATGAACGCTTACAGCACTAACATCCGTCTAAAAGATGCAGGGTCAACTGACTACGAAAGATTAGATAAGGAAATGGAAACGGAGCTTTTTGCCAAGCTCGGGTGTTCGGACGTCTCGGCCAGGCAGTATGCGGAGCGGGGCAGGGAGTATCAATACCGTGGGGGCGGGTCCCTACAGGAGGTGACGGCGGCGGCTTATCGTGCCGCACACAATACCGGTAAGGAGTACAGCTTTACGATCATGAAGAAAAAGGGGGGCCAGCCGGGTGGGTCACATTGAAAAAGTTCATCATTATATTCGTTTTGGCCTGTGCATTGTCGGCCAGCGGGGTAGCGGCCGTGGGCAAGGACTCGCTGCTGCCGGTCCGGATCGGGTGGAATACGAGCAGCCTGGACAGGGCGATCTCCGCACAGCTGGTGGAGATAGAATCCGGGTACAGGGTGACATGTGACCATAGGAAGGCGTTCAACCGGCTTCTGGGGTTGGCGGGGGCCAGGACCTCGATCTGGAACCGGAAGATAAGAATGAGGCTGTATAGCGACCTGGCGGGGATCTCGGCGCGGCTTAGGCTGTATCCGATAGCCATGAAATGTTATTATAATGCCGGGCATCCGGCTGAGCTGGCCGATCCCGGAGCTCCGGGAATTAATGAAACCGATCTGCCGGAGGACAGCGCGCTTTACAGGTGGCTGCCGATCGTGCAGAGCACGCCGGTGAAGGTGCAAACGATCCTGGCCTCGTTCGAGGATGGTAAGGAGGCCGCTTCCTATGCCCTGCTTGTGCAGGTGAAGCAGCCTTCCCCGGGAAAAAGAAAGTCGTTCACGGGCATCAACAACGTGGGGCATATGTTCATTACGCTGATAAAGTACAACAAGGACAACAGTGTCGTAAGCCGAAGCTTCGGGTTTTATCCGCACAAGAGCAGTGTTTTTTCTGCGACTCCGGTGCATCCCCGTTCGCCATCGGTGATTAAGGATGACTCCGGCCATGATTGGGATGAGATAGCAGGAAAATTTATTTCCTACAGACGGTTTAGAAGGATCATCGAGACCTTGAAGACTTATGATCATGAGGGCTATGACCTCAACCGGAATAATTGCACCGACTTCGGATTGACGATGGCCCGGCTAGGCGGGGTGGCCATCGACGACACCAGGGGCCGCTGGCCGTTGGGCAGGGGCAGCAATCCGGGAAGCGCAGGGCAGAGCATGCTGGAGGGAAAGATCAGCAATGTGGATGAGGACTATGCGGACGCGATGTTCGTGAGCAGGAATAATGTGCCTGACCGCCCGTAAATGGGTGTATTTTTACGTTGTATGAAACGCAGCCATAAACTTTATCTGCTGGCGGCCGTCACGTTGCTGGCGATTGCCGGCGTATTCAGCGTAAACCATATCCCGCAATCTGCAGCCTATCATGATTTTTGCGACAAACGCAGGCTGCTGGGCATCGCCAACTTTGCGAATGTCATCAGCAATCTGCCCTTTGTGATCATAGGCATAGCCGGACTGATCCTGCTGAGGCGATCCACGGCGCCCAAGGCGGTGGCTGCAGGGACATTTTTCCTGTTCTTCGGGATCATCTTTACCGGTTTTGGATCTGCCTATTACCATCTATCCCCCGATAACGATACACTGGTCTTCGATCGTCTGCCCATGACGATAGTCTTTATGAGCCTGCTGGCAGCCATAGCCGGCGAAGCGATCGGCCCGGTGGCGGGCGGGATCGCCCTGGCGCCGTTGCTGCTTGTGGGCGCCGGCAGCGTTCTATGGTGGCATTATACCGAGCAGGCGGGGGTTGGAGACCTCAGGCTTTACGTACTGGTGCAGTATTACCCGATGATCCTGATCCCGATGATCTTGTTGCTGTTCCCTTCGGCGGCGGGTAGACGGGGGTGGCGTCCGCTGCTATGGGCTTTTGGCTGGTATTTTGCCGCTAAAGGCTTCGATCTGCTGGATTGTGGTATCTATTCCACGTTGGGCTTTGTCAGCGGCCACACGTTGAAACACGTTTGTGCTTCCATATCCACCTGTTTCCTGGTAAAAAGGTACCGGGTCATGCATGTGCCATCATTAGTCCACTGATTTTGTCGAAAGTGCGGGTTTGGCTATATTTGCAGGCCGGATAACCCCGACCAGAATGATCGAATTACAGAATGTCAGCAAAACTTTTTACAAGAACAGGACCGCCGTGCATGCGCTTTCCGGTGTTTCGCTGCAGGTTGCGGAGGGAGAGATCTTCGGGGTGATCGGCGCCTCCGGGGCGGGGAAGAGCACGCTGATCCGTTGTATCAACCTGCTGGAAAAGCCGACGGGCGGGGAGGTAACGGTAAATGGACGGCGGCTACTGGAGCTTAAGCCCCGTCAGCTGGCGAAGGAAAGGAGGCATATCGGCATGATCTTCCAGCATTTCAATTTATTGTCGTCCAGGACCGTTTTCGAGAACGTGGCCTTTCCGCTGGAATTAAGCGGGACACCCAGGCAGGAGATCACTGCGAGGGTAAATGAGCTGCTAACCCTGGTGGGGCTCAGTGAAAAGCAGTCCGACTACCCCGCCAGTCTTTCCGGCGGCCAGAAGCAGCGGGTAGCGATCGCCAGGACCCTGGCCAACAACCCTAAAGTTTTGTTGTGCGATGAAGCAACCAGCGCGCTGGACCCTGAGACTACGGGGTCGATACTGCTGCTGCTGAAGGACATAAACCGGCGCTTCCGCATCACCATCCTGCTGATCACGCACGAGATGAATGTGATAAAGGCGATCTGTGACCGGGTGGCGATCATGAGCGAGGGCCGATTGATCGAGCAAGGCACCGTGGGGGAGATCTTCTCGCATCCGCGGGAGGAGCTGACGAGGAGGTTTATCGCGTCCTCCCTGCATTTTTCCATCCCGCCGGAGTATGCAGCGCGGTTGAGACCTGCCGGTCCGGGGCAGCCGCTGATCCGGCTGGAATTTACGGCCGAGTCCGCCGGGCTACCGTTGTTGTCTACCGTTTCGCGGCTATTGGAGGTGGACCACCACATTGTGTCGGCGCAGCTGGACCAGGCCGGGGGAGCGAGGTTCGGGTTTATGCTGGTGGAGATCGCCGGCACGGCGGAGAACACGCAAAAGGCTATCGACTATTATATTGCTCACAAGGTAAAAGCTGAAATACTAGGCTATGTCTGAACCGATGTTACGGATGCTGGTGAATGGGCTTTGGGAGACGATCGTCATGACCCTGGTATCGGGTTTTTTCGGCTTTCTGATCGGCCTGCCGGCGGGGGTGCTCCTTTTTCTGACCCGTGAAGGACAGATACTGGAGAACAGGCCGGTGAACCGGCTTGTCGCCGGCATAGTGAACGTCTTCCGGTCGATCCCTTTTATCATCCTTATCGTCTGGATGATCCCTTTTACCCGGATGCTGGTAGGGACGTCGATAGGCGTTCTTGCGGCGCTGGTGCCCCTGAGCGTTGGCGCGGCGCCCTTCGTGGCCCGGATGGTAGAGAACAGTCTGATGGAGGTCCCGAATGGGCTGATCGAAGCGGCCAGGGCCATGGGTGCGACGCCGATACAGATCGTGCGCAAGGTGCTGCTGCCGGAGGCGCTTCCTTCGA
>JAMFRX010000056.1 GCA_026224995.1 Puia dinghuensis | reverse complement strand
CATACCAGGCCGACATCTGCCCACAATCTTCGTTGCCGCTGAGGCCATCCACACTATCCTTGTAAAGATTTTGGAGGATATAGCGCGCTTTCTCTGCTGTCTGCCACTGCCGGCCCGCATAACTGTAAAGATAGATAGTTTGATGCCCCGGCTCATCACCGTGGGCATATTGGCCGATCAAACCCGCGATATCCGGGGGGGCATTGGGGTCGGGAGGCGCCGCGATGGTAAACAGGGAGTCCAGGCGTCGCGTGAAAGGCTGTTCGCCGCCCATCAGGTGGATCAGCCCTTCCACGTCCTCGGGAACAAGCCAGAGATATTGCCAGTGGTTGCCTTCGCTAAGATCGTTGATCCATGGCCGGGAGGACTTTACCGGGTCGAAGACAGGGTCCCAGCTGCCGTCGGCCTTGCGTCCCCGAAAGAATTGGGTAGCCGGGTCCCAGTAAAGGCGATAGTTCTGGAATCGCTTGTGGTACTCTGCATAGTCTGCCTGCAGTCCCATTTGTTTTGCCATTAGCGAAGCGCTGGCATTGCTGACCGAATATTCCAGGCCCCGGGCCACCGATTCGTTGACCTTATCGCTGGGGATGAACTGATCCTTCCTGTCGTAGTCCATTCCGCGGTAATCGCCGTGCGTGGTGGCTTTGATGGCGGCCCAGGCTTCGCTGGTATCGAAGCCCCGGAAACCTTTCATATAGGCTTCCGCGATCACCTGGACGCTGCTCACACCCGGCATGGTATTGGTCTCGCAGCCCTCGAGGTGCCATACGGGGAGCATGCCCTGCTGCCGGTAAATAGCCAGAAAGGAGCGCACGATATCGTTTACGCGTTCGGGCTGGATGAGGGTATACAGGGGGTTGAGGGCCCGGTAGGTATCCCATAGAGAGAAGGTCGTATAGTTCTGAAACGCAGCGTGAGGATATACTTTTTTGTCGGTGCCCAGGTAATCGCCATTATGATCGTTGTAGAGCATAGGGTCGATCATCGTATGATAGAGGGCCGTGTAGAAGATCTTTTTGTCTGCCGTGGAACCCGTTTGGATCGAGATCTTCTTTAATTCGTCATTCCATTTTTCATCCGCTTTCTTTGCGATGGCGTCGAAGTCCCAGCCGGGGATCTCGGCGGCGATATTATCCAGGGCGTTGTCCGCGCTTACCGGCGAGATACCTACCTTAAGCTGCAGGGTTTTCGCTTCGAAGCTGAGGACGCCTTTGATCGCCAGGCCGTGTGCGCTGGCGCCTGCCACTCCTGTGCTGTCATTGTAAAGGGCAAGGCTGATGGGAGCATCGCTGCGGATCGCGAACCAGGTGCGTTGGTCTTTCGCCCAACCAGTAGACATCCGGTAGCCTTTAAGCGTATGGGCGTCTACCTGTTCCATATAGGTGTCGGTGGCATGGTCGTTCACGCCTTGCTGGAGATCGATGATGACATGGGTGGCCTTGCCCGTGGGAAAGCGGTAGCGATGAAAGCCTACGCGTTCCGTGGCGGTGAGCTCTACATCCACGTCGTAGTCGTCGAGATGGACGCTGTAGTAACCGGGCCGGCACTTTTCTTTGCCATGGGAATAGAGGGAGCCGTAGCCGGAAGCGTGGTGTTCCTCGGTACCCCGACTGGTCTTTATTTCTCCCGTGTAAGGCATGATCAGGACGTCGCCGAGGTCGCCGATGCCGGTGCCGCTGAGATGAAGCTGTGAGAAGCCGATGAGGAGGCTATCCGAATAATGGTAGCCGGAGCACCAGTCCCAACCTTTGGGAATGTTTTGGGGACCAACCTGCACGGCGCCAAAGGGGGTGCTGGCGCCTACGAAGACATGGCCGTGGCCGCCGGAGCCGATGAAAGGGTCGACATAGGAGGTGAAGCTGGCGGCGGGGTCAGCGGGCTCACCGGGAGCAGACCCAGCAGGCTCACTGGGAGCAGGACCGGCAGGCTGAACGGGCGGCGGCGGGTCCACGCGGAAGGGCTCCTGCTTGCGCAGCATCTTCGCGGCATAGCCGGCCAGCTGCAGGTAATAGTCGGAAGGAATTCCCGGCTCGAAGGTCACGAAGCTGCTCTTGCCGTTAGGCGGGTCGAGCGAGGCCTTGAAGATCGCCGTCCCCTCATCGATCTCGTCGAACATCGCCACGTACAGCATCTGGGCGCCTGCCTGCAGGTCCCCGGCGATCTGCTCCCAGAAGAAGCGGCCCTGGTCGCGGGGTATCTGGTTTTGTGGAAAAGAGGGATACATATTGTGCCAGCTGAAGCCCGGAAAAACGACGGGAACATAGTCTTCGTGATGCGCCGTGGTCCAGGCGATGTCGGCTTTTATACGTTCCTTGAAAGGCGCATAGTCATCTTCGTGATACCGGCCAACCATCCAGGGCTGGATGATGTCTACGCGTTCGAAGAGCTTCATCCAGCGGGGATCTTTATCGGCGTCGCTCCCCTGGTCGCGCCAGTAGGTCGGCACGCCCAGCAGGACTGCGCAGCCGCCGTAAACGGGGTCATGCTGCAGGAAATCCAGGATGCGTTCCACGCTGCGGGCGGTATAGGCCCGGTGGTCGCCGAAGCCGGCGCCCCAGACAGCCACCAGTGGCTTATGGTGGTGATAAAGATAAGTCTGGCCGTCGCCTTGGGTGGTGAGCCGGAGGCTGTCTACCAGCCATTTCCAGTCGTTGATGACGACATCGACGTCCACACTATCCTTCATCCCCGAGAGGTCATACATCACGGCGATGGCGCGGCCATATTTACGCGATGCCTGCAGGGCGTGCTCCATCACCACATTGTTGTGGTTCCGGCTGGCGCCGGATCTTACGCTGCCCACGAAGCGCTGCACGAAGACGCCATCGATCCCGTACTGCTGCATCCATCTGAAGTGTAGGTCGGTGGTGCTGGCGTCGTAGGAGCTGAAGAGGTAAGCGGGGGCGCCGTCTGCATGTGTAAATGGCGAGACATACTTTTTTGGATATTCCGAGACATCCGGCCAGAGGTCGAACTTGCAATTGCCGGGTTCAAGCGGGCCCTGAGCGTGGTAGTGGTTCCAGCCGCGGCCGGCGCTGTCGCCGGGGGCGTTGAACCAGCCCTGGTAGCCTGCCATCAGGAGGCCTTTATAGCTTGGGAATCGTGAGCCGGCGCTATGGCGGAGGCGTGGCTGCGAGCAATCGATGACGTCTTTGAGTCGCGAGGCGGGAGTAACGATGAGCTTGGTGAGATGGCCGTTGCGTACCTGTGCCTGTACAGTAGTCCGATAGCCGGCATGCAGCTTGAAATCGGCATCCCAGCCGGCGGGCCAGGCAGGCAGCAGGAGGATATGATGACCATCGGACTGCAGGAGCATTTGCTGAAGGCCGTTCTCGCCGTTGCCGCCGTTGTCTTCGTCGGGCTTGTAGTCGTGACCGGCGGCCCAGAAAGCGGGGAACCGAAGTTCGGGGTCCTGGCGGGTAAGGTTGAAGCTTACGTTATCTTTTGCGATCCCGGCATAGCCAAGCATGGCGGCCTCTACGGGATCCTGGGACCAGCAACCCTTCTGCGGGCATTTGCGGATGTCGAAGCTATGGCGGGCGAGCCCGAGACCGGGTTTGTCCAAGCCATAAAGGCGGAAGGGATAGATGGCATAGAGCTCGGGATTCTCTTCGTTATGGGATTTAGCCGTTTGCGGTCCGGTGTAAGGGAGGAGACGCGCATCACCGTCGGATGAATCTATGGGCAAGGGCGGCAGGCTCGCCAGGAGGTTGCGCCATTGGGGTTTCTGGTCCGCCGCCAGGCTGCTCGGCAGATCGATCATCCGGGTGAGCACCGCCCTGAGGCCGGCGATATCGGGCGCCGGATCGTGCACCTTCCAGAACATTTCGATCGAGTTGTCGGGATCCAGCAGTAGGCGACCGGCACTGTCGCGCGGAAAATGGCGGTCGAAGAATTCGAGGCCTGCCGAGGCGATGGGCAGGAGGTATTTGCGGGCAAAGCGGTCATCTCCCGTGTACTCGAAGTAATCCAGCATCAGCATAGACAGCTCCAGGATGGGCGTGAAATAGTGATGCGTATAGAGCGCCTGTTCATTCGGCCCCATGAAAGGAAGCCCGCCCCACCAGGGGCTTGTCTCCTGGAAGTAGGCGCCGCCATGGCCATAGTACTGACGCACCAGCGCCTTGTTCCCCGGGAGCATGTTCAGGTACATCTGGAACAGCGGCATCATCAGGTCGAAGTCGCCGGCTGCGAGACGGGGCCAGTACATGGGCCGGGTATTCTGGAACCAGTATTGACCACCCCAGGCACGGAAGTCGGCATTCATAGGAGCCGGGTGACCGTTAGTCTTCCAGCCGGGGTTGTCGACGACGAAGATGGAGCCGTTGAATTTTATGGGATAGGCTCCGCGCCCGGCGCAGGCGGTGACGAAGCGCTGGAGGAGATAGCCGCGGGTGACGCTGTCGCCCTGGTCACCGGCGTTCGCATCATGAATGAAAATATAGCTACGCGACCAGAACTCCTGCCACCATTGGCGGTGGGCTGCGCGCGCGGCTTCCAGGCCGAGACCGTCCGTAGCGGCGACCTGGCGATCGAGCGTCGCCAGCCAGCGGTTATATTTTAGCGTGAGGGGGTGAATGGAGATGAGCTGGACTTTGTTGGCTTTGCGGGCTGTTAGCGTACTGTCGCCCTCGCGGGTGAGGCCGGGAGCTTCCAGGGCGGCGCCAAAAGTAAGGTCGGCGAGATGAGGATCGGCGAGGCGGGGGTTGTTGGTAGAAGGATTGTGGTGGTACCAGGTGATGCGGTCGGCAGCCTGCAGAATGGTATCACCATTCTGCAGCCGCCAATCATGTAATGTAACGGTAGTCTTGAAGGGCTGGCTGCCGGAGGCTTCGACCCGGACGACGGGATGGTTGGCGTCTACCCAGATGCGGTAGTTGACGGCGGCAGCGCCCTCCCCCATGGTGATGTGTATTTCCCCGTCTTTTAGGTGTAGTGTCTGGCGGAAGGGGGCGCCGACGGTATAGGGATTGGGGCTGAGCGAGACGCGGATAAGGCCCAGCTTCATGAGCACTCCGCCCTGCTGCATCCAGGAGTCGGCCGACGGATCTTTTTCTCCGCCCCAGGCGTCCGTTTTGGAGACGTAGAAGAGCAGGTCGCCGCCCGGGTCTACCCAGACGTTGAGGCCGATATCGCCGTTGCCGAGCGGCATCGAGGCGGCGGAGCCGGGACCGGGGGTGTTCCAGGTCAGGTCGTATTTGTCCAGCTGCGCCGGTGCGGACTGGGGGCCGGCGGTTGGATGGGCGGGGGCGGATCGTATGTACTGCGATGCCGCGGATTGCGGAGCCAACGTAGCGGCGGCCAGCAAAAGGCGCCAAAGCAGGTGTAATGAGGGGTGAGCATTATTCATGGGCATCATCGTTTGGGGTGAGCTCCGTATCCGGTGCGACGGCAGAGGAAAGGAGGGTGGATAAAAAAGCCGGCTGGTCGGTGGTCAGCTGCAAAGAAAACGGCCCGGCGGTTCGATTGCGAATGTCGACAACTATATGATTCCAACCTTTTCGCAGGGGCAGGGCTCCGGCATGGGATGGGCTATCGTTGATGGATATCCTATACTTACCGCTCCCCTGGATCTCCAGCTTGAGGCTGGGGATATCGGGCTCTACAAGCAGGTTGACGAGCGAGCGGGGACTGTAGAGCCAGAAGCCGATGCGGCCGGGGGCGGTCAAGCTGAAGTCGGTGATCGGCTGACTGCCGTTTTTGGTGAGCAGCTCCGCCTGGCGGAGGATGCCTTGGGCGTCCAGGGCGGGATGAAGGCTGCCGCTCAGCGAATCGCGCCGGTGCAAGGCGGCGCTGTCGGGCAGCTGTATCCCCCAGCTGGACAAAACCCGTTGTGCCGCGGGCCTGGATACTTTGTATAGGATGCCGGGGTCGATGGACAGGATATCGATCCGGCCTCGGCCATAGGAATATTCCACCAGCACGTTACCGGCGGGTTTCGCTTCGCGTTCGCTGCGGATGACGGCGCTGGTCTTACTGTGCTCGGGGCGGCCGTTCCATGTTTGCCAGTCGGTATTGCAGGCAGCGAGGAGAACGGTTGCGTTCCGCACGAAATCGCCGGTCAGGCCATATTCGCTTACGGGCTGGCGGGAGGTCTCGCTGAAATACCAGCCGGCATTATCGCCGAGACCGGGCCCGGCCGGGATGAAAGAAGTGGCTTTGCGGTTGGTGAGGGTAATGGCTGCCGGCAGCAGGGTGTTGAGGCGGGCTATCGTAGATGGGTTAATGCCCCAGATCAGGAGTGAGGCACCTGTTTTGCTCTCTTCCAACGCTTTTGCGAGTGTTGCCGGGTCGGGCAATTGTAAGCCATCGATGAGGATATGGTCGGAATGATCGGAGAGCGTTGCGCCGAGGTTGCGGAGCAGGGTGTCGAGGGTGCTGCCGGGAGCAGACAACAGATGGACAGCTGCTGTGGCAGGAGGCATACCGTGTACGGCGGGTGCGGGCTGGCCGGCGACCGGCGTTG
>JAMFRX010000458.1 GCA_026224995.1 Puia dinghuensis | reverse complement strand
CGTCCACTCTCATCCGATGCTTTGAAAGATCGGTCAGCAAGGGATGTTCACGGCGCAGCCGGATAAGCTCCCGATACCATAGCAGCAAGATCCGGTGCCAGCCCTCCCCCCGTTGCTCCCAACAAAGTTTCGATTTCAGAAAAAGCGCCTCTTCCTGCGGATCGTGCATCTCGCCTTCAAAATGGAAAGTAGCGAATTGCTGCCGCCGCCCTTCCACCAGCGCGGCCGTAGTCGCCGGGTCCTGGTAGTCGGAGAAAAAATAAAACGGCGTGTCCTCTCCATATTCTTCACCCATGAATAACATTGGCACATAGGGCGACAACAGCACCGCCGCCGCAGCCAGCTTCAACGCCGGCAGCTCCACCAATACGGCCAGCCGTTCTCCTCCCGGCCGGTTACCCGGCAGATCGTGATTCTCGTTGAAGACGATAAAATGCTCTCCCGCGATGCCCGCGGCGGATGCGCCATGCCGCCGGTGACGGAATCGCTCATATTCCCCGGTGTACACGAATCCTTCCGTCCAGGCTTTCGCCAGCTTCTCCACCGGCCCGAAATCCTGGTAATGCGGTCCCCCATTGGCATCTATCAACACATATAAGCTATGATGAAAATCATCCATCCATTGAGCGTCGAAACCGAGCCCGCCTTCACCCGGTGGCCGCACCACCCGCGGATCATTGGAATCGCTTTCCGCTATCAGGTAATACGGCCTGCCCGACCGCCGCTCAAAATTCCTGACCGCAGCATACAGCTCATCCCAGATCGTCTGCGCATTGCGGTCGAAGATCTCGTGGATGGCATCCAGCCGCAGCCCATCTATGTGGTAGTGCTCCGCCCAATAAAGGGCATTGCCCGTCACGAATGCCCGCACTCCATCCGACCAGGCGCCGTCATAGTTGATCGCCTTGCCCCATGGTGTAGTATACTTGTTAGAGAAATAAGGACCATACGCTTCCAGGCAGTCGCCCTCTTTGCCAATATGGTTGTAGACGACATCCAGGATGACGGCTATTCCCCGGTGATGACAGGCGTCCACTAGCCGTTTTAGTCCTTCTGGCCCACCGTATTGATGCTGCACGGCATAGAGGAACGCGCCATCATAGCCCCAGTTCCTTTTACCCGAACAAGCCGCTACCGGCATCAGCTCCAGCGCATTGATGCCGGTAGCAACAAGCTCATCCAGCCGCGGTATAATGGCATCGAAGGTTCCTTCCGGTGTAAATACCCCGACATGAAGCTCGTATAGGATCAATTGGGCAAATAGGTGGCCCTTCCATCCGCCATCTGTCCAGCTAAACCGGCTATGGTCTACTACTTCCGAAGGCCCGTAGACTCCTTCCGGCTGATAAGCGGAGGCGGGGTCGGGATGGCGTTCTCCGTCTACGATATAATAATACCGGTCGCCGCCTCCTGCATCCGGCACATCAAGGAAAAAAAGTCCCCACTCATCCCTGGTCATGGGCAATACCCTGTTAGCAAGCGCTAAGCTCACGCACTCCTTTTCCGGCGCCCAGACCCTGAACCGGCAGCGGTCCGAATGGCATTCCGGGTAAGGACGGGTAGCCAGGTGTGCAGATTCGTCCTGTTGATTATGGCAATACGGGTAGTTCATGCGGAGGATTTGAGGAGACCGACTGCCAATCGTCCAACTTGACGACCATCCCCTCGTCCCCAAACAGGTTGATGGTATCTTTTACGGACACCTCCTCCTGCTCGGGCAGCGTATCGATGACGATGACGCCCGTAAAGCGGATGGTCGTTGGGGTGAAATAGCAGGGGCGGTGCGTAAGGTTCAACACCACCAAAAAACCCGGCTGCCCCTCGGCCTGCCGGATATAAGCGATCAGCTGGTGATCGGAATACACGGGCCGGTAGGCGCCCGTCATCAACGAAGGCTCCTGCTGCCGCAGTTCGATGAGCTTTTTATACAGATGCAGGCTGCTGATATCGCTGGACTTTTCAGCTTTCACATTGTGCCGGCGGAAGGCGCGATCCAGCCGCAGCCAGGGCTCGCCCTGGGTAAAGCCCGCATTTATGCTGTCATCCCATTGCATGGGCGTGCGCTCGGGGTCGCGGCTCAGGTTCTTTCCCGGCATATTCAGCCCTTGCGGATCACGCACTTCGTGCGGCGGGATAGGCACGTCGCGCATGCCGATCTCGTCCCCATAATATATGGTAGGCGTGCCCCTGAGCGTCAGCAGCAGCATGGCGGCGACCTTGGCCTGTCCGGCGCCTACCCGGCTGGTGATCCGCGGCTGATCATGATTGCCGATCACCCAGTTGGGTTGATCATCCTGCGCCAACACGCCTTCGTATTCGTCGATGGCGGCCGCTATCTGCCGCGAATCCCAGGGCAGGCTGATCAACATGAAATTAAACGGCAGATGTGCCTCCTTTTCTTGCACGCCATAATAGGCCACCAGCCGATGCACAGGCAGGTAGATCTCGGCGATCATCAACCGCTGATCGTACTGATCCAGCACCTTCCGCATCTGCGCGACGATACCATGCATCTCTGGCTGGTCCGTGCTGTACACCGGCAGCAGCTGCTCATAGGTGCCCATCCAGTCCTTGTAATCCGGATTCCTGGGATTGTCCCGCCACTGCAGGTCCTTGACCATATGCCACATGGCGTCCACCCGAAACCCATCCACACCTTTGTCGAGCCAGAAACGCATGACATCCAATATCGCCTTCTCCACTTCCGGATTCCGCCAGTTGAGGTCAGGCTGTTTCACCAAAAAAGCATGATAGTAATACTGCCCTGTCTTCTCATCCCAGTCCCAGGCGCTGCCGCCGAAGACGCTCAGCCAGTTATTGGGCGGACTGCCGTCGGCCTTGGCATCCTTCCAGATATACCAGTCCCGCTTTGGATTGTCCCGCGAAGACCGCGACTCCAGGAACCAGGGATGCTCATCCGAACTGTGATTTGGCACCAGGTCCAGGATGATCTTCATCCCGGCTGCATGGACAGCCTGCAGCAGCTCATCGAAATCGGCCATCGACCCAAATGCCGGCCAGATGCCTCTGTAATCCGAAATATCATAACCGAAATCAGCCATCGGCGACGGATAAATGGGCGATAGCCAGATGGCTTTGATGCCCAGCCACTTGAGATAATCCAGCCGCTGTATGACCCCACGCAGGTCGCCGACCCCGTCGCCATTCGTATCCTGATAAGACCGGGGATACACCTGATAAATGATCCCATCCTGCCACCAGAGGTATTGTTTTTGATTGCTTTGCATGTTAAAGCGACATGCAACACCGATGCCAGGAAAATCACCGCTGGTGGAAAGAAGCCATTATCTACCAGGTCTATCCCCGCAGCTTTAAAGACAGCAACGGGGATGGCGTCGGCGACCTGCGCGGTATCCTCTCAAGCCTTGATTATATCGCTTCGCTGGGGATCTCTGCGCTGTGGATCAATCCTGTCTACCGCTCTCCCGGCCGGGACAACGGCTATGATATCAGCGATTTTCGGGATATCCAGCCGGAATATGGCTCCATGGCGGATCTGGATGAGCTCTTCGCTGCCGCCCACGGAAAGAATATCCGGATCATCATGGATATGGTCATCAACCATACCAGCGACCAGCATCAATGGTTCAAGCAGGCCCACACCTCCCGGGAAGACCCACATTATCCTTATTATATCTGGTGGCCCGCGGAAAAAGGCAAGCCGCCTCATCGCTGCGGTTTCTTCGATCCTTCGGGCGAAGCCTGGACATACAATGCCGCCACCAATTCCTACTGGCTCCATTACTTTTCCCCGGAACAGCCCGACCTTAACTGGGATAATCCCGAAGTGCGGCGTGAGCTCTACGCTATGCTCCGCTTCTGGCTGGACAAAGGGGTCGACGGCCTGCGCTTCGACGCCCTGACCTTTATCTCAAAGGATATGTCCTTCCCGGAGATCACACCAGCGCTGCTGAAAGAAAAGTTTCATGACGACTGGGGATATTACTACGCATCCGGCCCGCATCTGCACGCCTACCTGCAGGAGATGAACCGGGAAGTGCTTCGCCACTACGACGCCGTGACCATTGCCGAAGCCTCGGGCGTCTTCTCCACCGGGGTCCTACAGTTCGTGGCCGAAGACCGGCACGAGCTTAACCTGCTTTGCCATTTCGAAGGAATGATCATCGGCTACCTGCAGGGGGAATTCAAAAGGGTCGACCCCGCAGGCTATAGCCGGCGGGAATGGAAGGAAATATATACGCGTTGGAGCGATGTCTTCAATGAGAAAGGGTGGGGGACGATCTACCTGGGCAACCACGACCAGCCTCGCATGGTCTCCCGCTGGGGCGACGACAGTGAAACTTTTCGGGAGCGCTCGGCAAAACTGCTCTTCACTTTCCTGCTGACGATGCGGGCCACCCCCTTTATTTACAACGGCGACGAGCTAGGCATGACGAATATCCGCTTTACATCGGTAGACGATTACGAAGACATCGAGACCCGCCAGCTATATACAAAGCTTAAGGCACAGGGCGGCGGTACGGAGCAATTCCTCCAAGACCAGCAGCTCACCGCCCGCGATAACGGCCGCACGCCTATGCAATGGACCGCCGGCCCCAATGCCGGCTTCACGGAGGGCCGCCCCTGGCTGAAGATCAATGAAAACTATACCTCCATCAACCGCGAAGCCCAGGAGAAAGACCCTGCTTCCCTACTGCACTTCGTCCGCCGCCTCATCCGCCTCCGCAAGCTAAACCCGGCGCTCGTTTATGGCGATTATGCCCTGCTGACGCATGACGATTCTCCGGTCCATGCTTATACCAGGACATGGGAGAATTCAACCTTTGCGGTGCTGCTGAATCTATCCGGAGAAGAGCAGCCTTTCGATAGCCTTTTTTCCCCGCCTTCGGCAGAGAGCGTCCTCGTAAATAATTATCCCGTCATAAACTGGACACGTGACGGACTGCGGCTGGCGCCCTGGCAGGCCATTGTGTTCGCTTGTGCCCGATAAAGCGGCTGGCGACACCTACAGCTTCACCTGCAGCGTCACATAGAAGGCCCGCCCGTCCGCCGGGATGATGCCAGGCCCGGGATAGCTGTCCGCCCTGCGGGTATAATACATATGGTTGCTCAGGTTATTCACCGTCGCGGAAAGCTGAAACATGCCGGATAGCTTGTAATCTGCCGTCAGGTCCATCACATAATAGGATGGGATCAGCCCATTGATGCCATTATTGCTGGGCGTCGTCGCATCGGTGGCATCCCCGAACTGCCGTGCCGTATAGGAGTACTCATAAGTAGCCGTCAGCCGCTTTTTTTGGAAGGTGATGCCGGACCGGAAGATCACGGGCGGTACGAATTCCACTTTTTTGTTGTCATAAGCCGAGATCTTACTGTCTAAATACCGCGCGTCGATGAAAGAGCAGTTGACGAAGAGGGCCAGCTTCATTTTTGCAGCGCTGCCGTACGCCAGCTTCCAGAGATCGGCTTCCGCAAAGGCTTCCACCCCTAAGTTTCTGGACCTGGCGATATTCGTCGTATACTGATAGGTGATGGAAGAGGTGTCCGTCAGCCAGACGGTGCCGATCCGGTTGGCATAGTCGATGGTGAAAGCGCTGAGGTCGTAATTCAGGATATCGGTCAGGTGCCCCCGCACGCCCAGGTCGGCAGAGTAGCCCTTCTCATCCTTTAAATTCGGGTCCACCCGGAAATTGGGATTCACGATGCTCATGTCGTTGAAATTGATCGCCCGGTAGTTCTGGCTGATGTTGCCGTAAAGCTGCATCGGCGCCTTCTGGTCGTAGCTGAAGCCGATCCCGCTGATGAGGAAGGATCGCTTGCTTATCCGTTTCTCCGTCGTCAGTGTATTATGAAGTACGGCGCCTGTGAATTGGCTGGAAAGGTCCTGCTGGGGATTGTTGTAAAAGCCGTCCGCCTTCGTGGAGATATTCTCGTAGCGCGCACCGGGAATGATGCTCAGCTTGCTGGTGACGCGGAAGATGTTCTCGGCGAAAATGGAGATGTTGTGGTTGGGAAACGTATACTTGGAATAGCTCAGCGAATCGTATGCATTGGACTTGTCGAAGGCGAAGTCCGACTTTGCGCCGCCCGACCCGGTATTGCCCAGACCGATCTGCCGGTCGGTATAGCCGTCATAATAGCGCATGCCGCCCAGGAGGATAAAGGGATCGCCTTTTTTTAGGTGGTAAGTGTAGATCAGCCTGCTCTCATTGCCCCAATTGGTATAATTGTCCGTCCGGTAGTTGCGGGGACCACTCTGATCGTTTACTGTATTGATGGCCCCCAGGGCCGAACGTTCCGCTAGCAGCCCGAAGAAGCGCGAGTTGAATTTCAATTCATCAGAAATGGCATAGTCGATCAGCATAGCCCCCAGATTCCAGTCGACCCGGAACCAGTTCCTCGCCTTGGTGGAGTATCCTGGATCTATCTCGAATTGGGCGTCGTTCAGTCCGCCCGGCTGGTGCTCCAAATAATCCATGTGCGTATATTGGGCCGTGACGGTCAGCCTGTCCGTTGCCTTCCACGCAGCGGCGGCATAGCCCATGTTCACATTGAACCGGGAATTGGGGCGCCACCCATTGCCCGTTTTGTGCTGATAAAATGCATAGTAGTTGAGCCGGCCTACCGTTCCCCCCACGCTGGTGGAAGTATTCAGGAAACCCCAGGAGCCTCCCGAGAGCCGGGAGATGATCTGCGCCTTTTGGGTATCCACCCCGCTTTTCATCCTGAAGTTCAGGATGCCGCCGAACTGCGTGCCAAATTGCAGCGAAGCTGCACCCCGCACGACCTCTATCCTATCCAGCACTTCGGCCGGCGGCGTATAGTAGCTTTCGGGATAGCCCAGGGCATCGGCGCTGATATCGTAGCCGTTTTGCCGGGTGTTGAAATTGCTCACCCGGTTGGGATCGAGGCCCCGGCCTCCGATGGCGAGCTGCGTCCCCGCGCCGCCGTCATTCTCATAGATATTCAATCCCGCCACCCGGGAATAGATCTGCCGCGAGTTGTTGGTCGCTGTATTGGCGGTGATATCCTTTAGTACGATCACCTCGCTCTTCTTGCCGGCATAGATGCCTGCACCGTCTACATCTTTCAGCCGGGTGCTGCCCATGGTCCGCCGGGTCGCTTTTACCTTCACGGAATCCAACGTCTTCACAGGCGCTTGCTGCGCGCCGGCATAAGAAAAGGTGAGAACGGTCATCGCAGTCAGCGTTGCCGCCCTCATGGTCGATAAGGTAATATCCATGGTTTAGGTAAAAAATTTTCGTGCTGTTTGGCCAGGTCGACCGTGCTGTCGATATACAGCCGGCTGCCGCTGCCATTTAGCGTGACATAATCTTCGACAGTGATCACCGGGTCGGCGATCCCCTTTTTTTCATAGACGTCATGCAGATGATGCGCATATTGCAGGATCATGTCCGGCTGAGTTTCCATCATCCTCTCCTGCAGCGGTGTCAGGAACTCCCCGTTCATGACCTCCCACCGCCGTCCCGACCGTGCGTCTTTGAGATAAAAGAATGCCGTCCCGCCTTTATCCATCAACATCACCCGCCAGGAGAACCGGTACCCCTCTTCCGTCCAGTACAATTTTCCCGGGTAGAGCAGGTAACGGAACGGTACCAGCAGTTGTAGTACAAAATACCCGGCCAGAACAACCCGCAGGGCCTTTCTCCGGCCTGCAACCATGGAAAGGCTCAACGGCGCTTCATCCTTTACCGTTATCGGGAAAAAGATCACGGTGACGGCGATCATGATATAGGGGAACATGCCGATCTTGAACAGCAGGCCTGTCGCCAGATGAAAGATGACCACGAACCCATAGGCGACTTTCCTCGTAGGCTGGTATAGGAGCAGGAAACCAATGGACAGGTCGAAAACGGCGCCGAACCAACTGAAGGCATAGGCGACCCAGCCCTGTCTCAGCAGCGGGCCGATCAACGGCAGTCCCCCATCCGCCGGAAGCCATAGCTTCAGCGGCATCGCTTCGACCATCCATTCATGGGTCAGCTTGCTGAGCCCCGCATAACAATAAACTATGCAAAGCTGGAGCTTAAAGATGTCGATCATCCACGCCGGGACCCGCGTGACTTTTAGCCCGGGCCGCCGGACCACGTCCAGCGAAAAGTAGCGGTGTGCGGGTACCAGCAGCAGCAAAAAGCCAATGAGGCTCACGAGATAGTAATGGTTGAGATAATAGCTCTTGTCTATTGCCTCTACATAGACGAAGCACAAAAAGAACAGCAGGCTGGCTACCCGGTAAAAAAGACCAAGCATGATCAAAAGCGCTGCTATGGCCATTCCAACAAACACCGCATACATGCCCGTCGGGGGCAACGGCCTCACCCATTCGAACCCATAAAATGGAAAATGGAATTTTGGCGCGATGTAAAATTCACGTACCCATCCCTTTGCTATGAACCGGATGGCGCTGACGAATAGCACCAGTCCAAACGTGATCCGCAGCAGAACAAGAGGGGCGATATGTCGTTCCCTATTAATCTTAATCTCCATCGTTGTCGCCGTAAGTGATGAGCACGCCCAATGCCGAAGGCATGTCCGTTTTCAGCAGCGCTACCAGCCGCTGGCTTTGTACAAAGGCCGCCTGCGCTCCGGCGGTGCTGCTCTGTATGGTCTGCGACAGCGGATCTGGAACTGCTTGCAGGGCCGCGATAGTCGATGTGAAGGCCGCTTTCAGCGTATCGCTCAGCAGGCCGCCGTTAAAGCTCGCCTTCGCGGCGATAAGGTAATTGATCAGCCCCTGGCCATTTCCCTTTTCGCCCGTGCCGAGAAAGATCCCCTGAATCGCTTTCAGCTGGGTCAGCGCCAGCTGTACCGAGATGCCGCTGTAATAGGCTTCTACTTCTTTCGGCAGCACCGGCGAGACCACGCCTACCGGTATAAGACCCAGGGGGATACCCAGCCTGTCGTTCTTCAGGATCTCGAAATCCTCGTCCATGGAATTGATCAGCAAGCCCAGAGAGCTGGAGACGCTGTTGCCTTTGCCATTCACGAAGGTGTTGAGATAATTTCCGCCACTGGCCGACCAGCCGTTAAGCGCGGCATTCACTTCCGTCTTGATATCGGCCGAGACTGCCGCCAGGTATTTTTGCCGGTTGGCCGCATCCACATCGGTGGTATAGCCGGCCAACGTGTTAGCCCCCGCCCCGAATAGCAGATAGTCCAGCGCCGGGAAACCTTTGGCTGGCGTATTGGCGAAGGTGTTCACATTGTCGTTGTTCTGGCTGGTATTGCTGTCGATCAGGGCGCTGCTGGTAGGGAACACGTTGATAGTGGGCAGCACTGGCTGTGCCGTCGAGGCAGGCCCGAAGTAATTGAACTCCGAGCTGGCTTCCCAGCTGAGATAGGCGGTTTTAAAAAGCCCCTGCAGGGTAGAGAGCTTGCTGGCAGTTGGACCGGCATTGAAGTCGCCGATCGCGGAGTCGAGCGCGTTTACGGCTCCCGCCAGCCCCTGGTAGGCCGGCAGGATGATATTGTTGCCGAGGTTCACTAAGATGGTATCATTGTTCCCGGTGCTGCTGTTGTTGCTGCCGCCACCGTTCTTGCTGCAGGAATAGCCGGCGCCAACGAGCGCCGCGGCCATGAACAGGAGAGTAATACGTTGCATATAGAATAGATTATAGTAATGGAAGCTGGGTAGCGGTAAAGCCGTAGATCTGGCCGATGATCTGCGCAATGGCATTGGTCTTCGCTTCGATTTGTGCTACCGTAAGACCCGCATTCTTGCCGACAAAATTGTAGAGGTTGGGGCTGTTGGGGTTGGCGCTGTCGTATAAGGCCAGCAGCTGGGCGATCTGCGCGGCCGTGATGATCCTTTTGGGGCTGGTGTTATAGGCCAGGTTGCGTACGAACCCCAATGATTCGGAAAGCGTGCCGTAAGCCGCCACGGCGTCGCCGGCTTCGATGTTGGTATTCGTCTCATGCATCTCCTGCACGATGGCCGCGGCATCCAGGGAATCGAAGGCAGAGATCAGCTGACCGGCCTGCACCTTCATGCCTGTGAGGTCGTTGTTGGCAATGGCCGCACGACCGGTTAAAAAGGCCGTCATGATCGTTCTATTGGAATTAAGACCGGCATCCACCTGATTGGAATAAGAGCCAAAATACCGCAAGCCTGTGGTGCTGGTTGGGAAATTTACCGGCACGGAGAAAAAGCCGAAGGCCGCATCCCAATAGTGTTCAAGGGTAAGGGTATCGGTGGTAGAAACAACGGAATCCGTCATATAGCCATTGGCGATCTGGTAGGCGCACATGCCCATGATCGCTTTTTTTACCACCTGGCTATAGAAGATGCCATTCGGGGAGAGCAGATAGAGCTTGTTGGGACTGGCGGAGCTGGGGGAAACGCCGGCTGAGCCTGCGCTGGCCGGCGCAGTCGATTGACTGAAAACGCCGATGCTGTCAAAGTAATTGAGGATATCCGCTTTCTCCGCGGCCGGCAACCAGTCCGAGAGCTTCAGTCCGGAAGCATTCAGCTGCAGCGCGGAGTCATTGAAATACCCGCCTGTATTATTCAGCATAGCGGTCAGCGTCTGCGCGCTGACGGCTACACCGGGATTGGCATTGGCTGTATTGATCCTGGCTACCACCTGGTCGGCCATGGCCAGCAGGATCAGCTGGTTGGCGTCGTTGAAATGGGCGAAGCTGTAGGTGGCCGGAACGCTATAGTCGGTATTGGTGGAAGTTTTGGAGCCGCTCTTCTTGCAGCTAAAGACTAACAGGGATAGAAAACCGAAAAGGGTTGGGACAATCAATTTGCGCATAGCTGTTTTTTCTGCAATAGTACACCAGCATCCGCCCGCCGGGCTTACGAGATCGGTAATCCGAAATGCCGGATCGGGAAAATTAAAAAATCATGCTGTACAGGCAACTGCCGTAAGAGCCGCTGCGTTTGGTATCAATTTTGCCCCATCTTTGTAAAAAGTAACAGTTTATGAAAGCCGCATCTTCTACAACCCATGTAGTCACAGAGCTGGAAGCAGCCCTAAAGGGGGGCAACGCCCACGCTACCTACGAGGACGCCGTGAAAAATATTCCTCATGCGCTCCTCGGTTCCGTTCCCAATGGATTGCCTTACAGCCTATGGCAGCTGACAGAACATATTCGCATCGTGCAGGAGGATATCCTCGAATTTTGCCGGAATCCGCACTATAAGAGCCCCAATTGGCCCGATGACTACTGGCCAAAACAAAAAGCGCCCGCGCACCCAGGCGACTTTTCGAAGTCCGTCGATAAGACCCTGGCCGACCGCAAGGCCTTTATCCACCTGTTGCATACAGCCGGCGAGGAGCTCTATACCCCCCTGGCACATGGCGACGGGCAATCTCTTTTCCGGGAAGCCCTGCTCATCGTCGACCATACCAGCTATCATACCGGGGAGATAATCCTCCTACGTCGGCTTTTGAGTGATTGGAAATAGCGCTATCTTAATACTATGAAAGAGATAAGGGCCATCGTAGATGCCTGGAAGACTATCGACCTGCATCAGACAAAAGCCGCTTTGGCTACCGTCGTCCGGGT
>JAMFRX010000457.1 GCA_026224995.1 Puia dinghuensis | reverse complement strand
TCACCGTCACCAACGCGATCATCACCGACAAAAAACCCGCCAACCCAAACACCCACCAATGAATACCCACCCGATACGTATAATCCAGTAACCATTTCTCCATGCCCAGATAAGCCAGTGGCGACGCTATGACGAACGATATGATCACCAATGCCACAAACTCCTTCGATAACAAAGTGGTAATCTCGGTAACGGATGCGCCCAGCACCTTCCGCACTCCTATTTCCCTTATCCTGTTCTCAGCCGTATAGGTCGCCAGACCAAATAGTCCCAGGCACGAAATGAATATGGTAAGTCCCCCAAACAGCGCAGCCAAAGTCCCTTGTAGCTTTTCGTTAGCGAACTTCCTGGCATACTCCTCGTCTACAAATTTATATTCGAATGGATATTCCGGATTATACTTCTTGAAGATAGCCTCCGTTTTCTTCAGATTATCCGCTGTTGGGTTATTCCCATTCAGCTTGATCTGTATCACATCGAAGGTCATAAAGCTGCTTTTGGCGCCGCAGATGAGGATCGGCCTCGTCGGCTCATAGGGGCTGGTGAGAATAAAATCTTTGATCACCCCTACAATATGCCAGTTGACCCCCAGGTCGAATACCTTTTTGCCAAGCGGGTCTTTGAACTTCATCACCTTCAGCGAAGATTCGTTGATGATCATCCCCGTGCTGTCGGCGGGATATCGTTCCAGGTCGAAGTCCCGGCCCTGAATGAATTGAAGCCCTGCCGTAGTGCCCAGCCCTTCATCGGCTAAATACCGGTCGAAGCTGGTGTTATCATTCGGGTCCTTTCCGTCCCAGTTCTGTCCCCATCCATCGCTCCATCTTTCGGTAAGCGGGCTGTTGGTCTTTGTAATGGATGTAGCGATACCCGATGCAAGCAATTCCTGCTTTATCGGTGCATAGTTCTTCGGGATATCCCCGGTCATAAAGTGGTAGATGAGATTGTTCTTGTTATACCCTGTCTGCCGGTCTCTGGCATAATCTATTTGTTGTTTTACGATGATGGTGCAGATGATAAGGATGGTGGCAAAGGTGAACTGCAGAACGACCAGGGCTTTCCTCGGCGTTATCAGTGCATGTGCCTTTTTAAAAGTCCCTTTCAATACGCTGACAGGGCGGAAGGAGGAAAGGAAAAAGGCAGGATAGCTGCCGGCTAATAAGCCGGTGAACAGGATAAACCCGATGAAGGCTATCCAGGTAGAGACATCTTCAAAGTCCAGGACCAGTTTTTTCCCGATAAGCTCGTTGTATGCGGGCAGGCAGAGCTCCACGATAAGGATAGCAGCAACACCCCCGATAAAAGTGATAAAAACACTCTCGCCTATGAACTGACCGATCAGCGAACCCTTCTGGGCGCCGACTACCTTACGTATCCCTACCTCCTTCGCCCTTTTTTCGCTTCTTGCGGTGCTGAGGTTCATGAAATTGATACAGGCGATCAGGAGAATAAACCCTGCGATGATGCTGAATAGCTTTACGAACGTGCTGCGGCCCCGGCTGTCTTCCACGCCATCGGTGAAGCTGGAGTACAAGTGCCAGCGGGAAATAGGGTACAGGAACAGCTCCCATTTCATCGTCTTTGCCCCATCGTCATACTTTTGTTTTAGCGCTTTTATCTTGGCAGTCGCCGAAGCATAGGATGCATTCGGCTTCAGCAGCACGAAGGTCGGGGTGCTGTTATCGCCCCAGCCCAGATCCTGCCCCGGCCCGTATTTTAGGTTAGCCCAGGACAGCAAGTAATCGAACTCGAACGTGGTATTGTTGGGCAGGTCTTTAAGGACGCCGCTAACTGTAAAGTTACCCTTAGCTTCGATCTTTATAATTTTCCCCATGGCATCTTCATTGCCAAACAAGCTCTTGGCCGTTTTTTGAGTTAGCACTACGGAATGCATGTCGTTCAATGCCGTGGATGCGTCGCCCTGGAGCAATGGGAAGCTGAATACCTGCAAAAATCCGGTGTCCACCAGGTAGCCCGACTTTATTATTCTTTTATCTCCTACGGAAATGAGGGCGCCATTGGTGGACGTGACCCTCACCGCTCGCTCTACTTCAGGCAGGTCTTTTATCACTGCGGGACCCGTACCTGCGGATACGCCGTCGTCGCAGTTGATCTTGCCATTCATGGCTACCCGGTTCCATATCGAATAGATGCGGTCTTTTTTTGTATGAAACTCGTCGTAGCTGACTTCGTTTTGTATCCACAGCAGGATAAGCATCGCTGCAGCCATGCCGATGGCCAGCCCTGTAATATTGATCGCGGAAAAGCCTTTGTTACGCAAAAGGTTCCGGTAGGCGACTTTCAGGAAATTTCTAATCATACAAGGAAACCTACTTTCCAAAAGAGTGCCGGATCATCATGCAAGTGATTTACAATGTTGTAGTTGTAAGTAAAACAAAGGCCTTGGTCGTTTTCGATACAAGCACTGTCCGCTTTTGATACACCGGCCCAAGGGGTTTAAAATCCCTTGGAGTTATCCCCCGGCCGCCGGTCCACCAGCTTATTGTAAGGGTCGACCCCCGCCCAATCCGGCTTCCCATGTACGACCACCGTTATAGTATGGCTGCCCGCGGTAAGCTTATACTTTTGTAGGAAGAGGACATTCGTCTGCCCTCTGCCCGTTGCCTTATTCACAGTTCCTGCCCCAAAGACGCCGATGTCGATATAGTCGTTCATTCCTGCAGCAGCAGTCTCCCGCCCCCCATCCATCCAAACCTTACTGACAGTAAGCGTAAGCGTTACCTTATACTCGTCCCTAATACCCGTGGGAACGCTCTTCGTCTCGACCAGCTGATTGTCATAAAGCGTAACCTTCAGCCAGGTGTCCGTCAGATAATATTGGAGGGAGTCCGGCGTATGGGCGCGCAGACAGCGATATAGGTCATTAGCTCCCGCATAAGGCCCTATAGACCGGTAGGCAAACTCCTGCTTGAACTGTCGCAGGGCGGCGTCGATGCTATCCTCGCCAATCAGGTCCCGCAGCCCATAGAGCGCGATGGAACCTTTTCCGGTGAAGGTGAATGATTCGGTCGCCCGGATCAGTGGCGCATCAGGCTTGTCCAGCCTGTTTCGCACGAACAGGTAACGCCAGAGCTGTTGTTGCAATATCCAGCGCATGTTATCCTTTCCATATTTGTGTTCCGTCATTACGAGTGCATCGTACGCGGATAATCCTTCGGGGATGACGAATGAGCCGACCGTCTGGTTGGGCGCCACCTGGAACCGCCACCATTGTTGCGCTGTCAGCCGGGATGCTGTAAAATAGCAATAGTCGAACTGGTCCGGGTTGGTAAAGTGCGCATTCCAGCCAAAGTATTCCGGCAGTTCGTCCAGGGTCGCCGTCGAGCCGCTCTGCGGACCGTAGGGGCTGGTCTCGGCCAGGCTGATGCTGTTGTAAGGGTAGGGGCCATAGGCCTGGGAATAGTAGCGGAGCGCATCCTTATAGCCGGCGACAAAGCGCTGGATATTGACAGCATGTGCGGGATCGTAGAAGATGCGGATATAGATCTTATGATCCAGCTGGATGCTATCCGTATAGCTGGCATAGCGTGCCGATACCACCACCAGTGGGGGGTAAGAGCCTGGCCTGTCCAGGATATAGTGGAAGTAGTTACGGCCGCCCTGCTGCCATTGCCCTACCAGGTCGCCCTGGCCGACCGCCGTCTGATCCCCGGCCGTGCTGACGGTGATGTCCATGCTCATGAGGTGGGCGGACTTTCCGGCCTTGAGCGTACGGATGCCAACCGGGTCGTCCTGGGGGATCTCTTCTTCCTTGCGTTCCGGCAAATGGTTTTTGCGGCGCACATAAGGACTGGAGATCTCGTCATCATCGTCATAGCCGGCTTCGGGTAGGCCCCCGGTGAAGAAAAAGCCATTCCGTAAAAGATGCTCGGCAAACAAACCATTAGGGACTCCCGCGGTACGCACGACCGATGCCACCCGGACGATCAAAGTGTCGTGTGGCGCGAGGAGACGGGGCAAGCTGTACAAACGATAGGGTGCTGTATCCTGTTTCGGCCGGAACCGGCTAAAAAAAGCCCTTTCGTATACTAGTGGATTGTCATACACCAGCGGAAAACCGTCGACTGAAAGTTTATAATCTGTGAGCTCATCCCCATCCAGCAATAGCCTCGTGATCGGCTTTTCTGTCAGGTTGGCGATGGTGACCCAGGCATCCGTGACCTGTTGCTGTTTCTCCGGGTAGAGGGCTACATTCATCCTGACACGTTTGACTACCGGCAGGGGGAGACTGTCGTAGTGCTTGAGAGTTTTCTCGTATTGGATGGCACGGCGGTCCCTTTCGCCCTTGGTCGTAAAAT
>JAMFRX010000456.1 GCA_026224995.1 Puia dinghuensis | reverse complement strand
CGTTGCTATGGTGCTACTGGCTGATCGACCTGGTGTTAATGAGTGGCGTGGCTGCCGCCGTTTTTGTGCGACGCGGCTCACGCGTTCAGCAAACGCTGATTGTATGGATAATGGGACTTATGCTGCTGGCATTTGTCCCCCGGTTATTTTCGCTGCCCATTTTATTATTGGAAGATATTACGCGGCTGTTTCGCGGGTTTCCGCCGCGGGCGCTCCGGGTCAGCGAACTGACGATCGGCACGGCTGCTGTACTGTTGCTCTTTGTGCTGTTCGGCATTACGCGCGGGCGGCATTTTTATCGGGTGCGGCGTGAAACGCTCTATTTCCCGGATCTTCCCGAAGCCTTTGACGGCTTCACCCTTACACAGATCAGTGACGTCCACTCAGGCAGCTTTACCAACGCCGCCGGCGTGCAAAAAGGGCTCGACCTGGTCAATGCGCAGCACAGCGATATCATTTTGTTCACCGGTGATCTGGTCAATAACCAGGCTGCTGAAATGGACAGATGGATACCTGCTTTTGCCGGGTTGAAAGCGTCGATGGGTAAGTTCTCAGTGTTGGGGAATCATGATTACGGCGATTACATGCAATGGGCAACGCCCGGGGCCAAGCAAGATAACCTGAACCGGTTGAAGCAGGTACATGCCGATATCGGTTTTCGCCTGCTGCTGAATGAGTCCATCCTCCTTCAAAAGGGCGGCCAGTCCATTACCCTGGCAGGCGTGGAGAACTGGGGCAAGGGCGGATTCCATCAATATGGCGACTTACAGAAGGCCACCGGGAATGTGCGGGATGATGCTTTTAAGATCCTGATGTCGCATGATCCCTCACACTGGGAAGCGGTCACACTGGATCATCATCAGCCTATCCACCTTACCCTGGCGGGGCATACGCATGGGATGCAATTTGGCATCGAGTTGTTTGGCTTTAAATGGAGCCCGATCAAATACGTATACAAGCAATGGGCCGGACTTTACGGGCGCAACGGGCGTTTTCTCTATGTCAACCGTGGTTTCGGCTTCCTGGGATTAAAGGGGCGGATCGGGATGTGGCCGGAAGTGGCAGTGATGACTTTGAGGCGCGGGCCAGGATTTTCCAGTTCATGAAATTTTGCCTATCTTGAATTGATTGGAAATACAAAATGCCTCCCTACAATCCCTGATCGTTTATTTTGCCGACTTTTTCCGATTGGGCGCCAGGGAGAAAGACGAAGTATCCCTTCGATTTACTGAACAAAAGGTTCCGAGGAGAACCCTCATCCTAAGGCCGGGCGAGGTCTGCCGGCACTTTACCTTTGTCGTGGCAGGTTGCTTCAAGCTATATGCCGTCGACCAGGCCGGCAAACAACATAATCTGGAATTTGCGGCGGAAAAAGATTGGCTCTGTGAACTGGACAGTTTTTATGCTGAAAAACCGGCGAACGTATATATCGAAGCGGTGGAATCGTCGACTATCCTGCAGATAAAAAGATCCGACCTTATCTATTTGTATACGAACTATCCAAAATTCAACACCAATTTCCGGGTCATTACCGAGCATAAGAATATTGCACTCCAACGACGGGTGCTGCAAAATATCAGTTCCACCGCCCAGGAGCGATATCTCTCTTTTATCGAACAATACCCCCAGCTGATCAACCGGCTTCCCAATACGCAGATCGCCTCCTACCTCGGTATCACTTCCGAATTCCTCAGTAAGATCCGAAAGGATTTAGCGACCCGTCGCTAGCTCACCCTGCCGCAACACCCCAAAATCTTAAGCTAGTTCATAGGTACGAGGGCGCGCGCGGCTCTACCTTCGTGGAAACAAAAGATATGAAAGACGAAATGAAAGCCATCTTGCTGTCGAACGGTATCCTGAGTATTGGAAACGTACAACGTCCGACCGTTGCCGCCAGGGGCCATCTGGTCATCGAAATGTTGGCAAGCGCGATCAATAGCGGGGATAAGTTTTTTCTGACGCGGCCCACCCCGCCGGGGATGCCCAAAAGCCTGTACGAGATCAGGGGCGTATCCGGTGTCGGCCGGGTGCTGCAAACCGGCGAAGGTGTTCCCGAAAGATATAAAGGCAAAACCGTCGCCATGTACCGGGCCCTGAGCTATAGCGAGGAGATCGTAGGAACCTGGAGTGAATACGCTCACCTCCCATATCTCGCCTGCATGATCCTGCCGGAGGCCGTCCAACCTGAAGACTATGCCGGTTCGGTCGTCAATACCATTACACCTTTTGGATTCTTCAAACAGGTCAGTGCCGAAGGCCACAAAGGCATCATCAGCACCGCGGGTAATTCGGCTACGGGAATAGCGATGCTTGGCTTTAGTCTCGCCTACCATTTTCCATTGGTGTCGATCGTCAGAAATGAGGAAGGCAAAGAGGAATTGGAAGCGCTCGGCGCGAAAAACGTGGTGGTCCAAAGCAGCGTCCGTTTCAACCAGGAGTTAACCGAAATGGCCGGAGCGACAAAAGCAACCGCCATTTTTGACGGGGTGGGCGGACAGGCGCTCAACAAGATCATCGACTCGCTTGTATACGGTTCCGTGATCTATTCCTATGGCTATATTGGCGATACCGTGCCGCTAACTATCGCTATGAGTACGCTGTCGCTCAAGAACCTTACCGTCAAACCATTTATGAATACGGCTACCGACACCGTCCGGCAACCTGAAAAGCTGGAACAAGCGTTGACCGATATCGGCGGGCTCATCCACAAGGCGCATTTCAGGACAAAGCCGGGACCGCGATTTACGTTAGAGGAGATCAACGAAGCCATCGCCTACCGCGGTTTACATGGCGAGAAGCCCCTTCTGGTAATGCGGTAAACAGTGCATCCATTGTAAGATCGACATCGACTAATTGCTTTAAAGGCCTGCTGGATGTCGCCATTGACTTATTTATTGCCCGCCAAAACCAGATAAAAAAACACACTTTTGGCGGCCAATAATTTTATTACCTGCCAAAACTATGCAAAAAACCAAGGTTTTGGCGGGGAATATACCGCCCCCCTGCATTCAGCACATAAGGCCTGTCGCCTTGCGTGCCGCAATCCGGCGGTTGCGGAAATCTACAATG
>JAMFRX010000455.1 GCA_026224995.1 Puia dinghuensis | reverse complement strand
GGCGGAGCCGCTAACGCGCTTTATGGGTCCAGCGGATCCAGGGGCGTTGTGATGATCACTACGAAGGGCGGAAATTATGGGAACCGCAGCGGGAAGCCGACCGTTTCTGTAAGCAGCAGCTATTCCGTCGACAAGGCCAACCTGCCCGAACTGCAAAATCATTTTCATTTTTTATAAAAACCTATAATAAGCACATATGAGAAAGTTTCTAATTTTGTCAGCCATGCTGATTTTGTATTCGGTACATGCATTTGCCCAGATCAGGGAAGTCACCGGTACAGTTACGGACCCAAGCGGACAGCCTGTCCCCCTGGCGACCATTCGGGTCAAAGGCTACGGCACCACCAGCGCAGATCAGTCAGGTGTATTTAAAATTAAGGCTCCCCCCAAAGCCACCCTGGTCATTACAGCCGTCGGTTTTGCGACCATGGAGGTCAGCACCGGAGACCGCACTTCCTTCTCGATCCAGTTAAGCCAGGACAACAAGTCCATGAACGAAGTGGTGGTTACCGCATTGGGAATCAGCCGGGAAAAGAAAGCTATCAGTTATTCTACCCAGACCGTCAATGCAACGGAAATCGCCAGCGGTGGCAGAAGCAACCTCGTAGATGACCTGAACGGCAAAATTGCCGGCGTACAGATCACAAACGCAGGCGGCCAGGCCGGCGCCGGTACCACCATCGTTATCCGCGGCTACAATTCCCTTACGGGTACAAATCAGCCGCTGTATGTGGTCGATGGTATTCCCATCGATAACACGGCCGAACAGGCAAGCGGATATGTAAACAACGTACCCACGGCCAACCGGGCGATCGATCTGAGTCCCGATGACATCGAAAGCCTTACCGTTTTGAAAGGAGGAGCCGCGACGGTTTTATATGGTATACAAGCGGCCAATGGGGCACTGATAATCACGACCAAAAAAGGGAAAAGCGGCAAATTGAATATCGAAGCAGGATATACCCGCTCTCTGGCAAAAGCCAATAAATTTCCCGAATTTTCTCATGGCTTCCTGAGAGGCAGCGCCGGTGTCTACAATACGGCCACCACCAACAACTGGGGCCCGACGGCAAGTTCAAACCCCGTATTTCCCGCTGGTACCAGCCTTGACCTGGTAGGGACGGGAGTGCCCGTAGACGTATCGGGTCAGAAGATCCCCTACTATCCCGATAACTACAAAAATTTCTTCGTCAACGGTAACACGAACAAATACAACCTGGCTTTATCCGGCGGCGGTGATAAATCCACTTATTATGTCGGGTTCTCCAGGGTCGATCAGGATGCTATCGTGCGGAACAATACCTATAGCAAGACCTCGGCCGTTGTTAACCTGACCACTCAGGTGACCCCGAGACTCAGCATCAATACGAAATTCAATTACATCAATACCGGTGGCCTGCGTTTCGATGCGGGCAGAATGATGAATGCCCTGGCCTATTATGTCAATACCTGGGATATCGTCAACTTCCCCTGGAAGGATGCACAAGGCCAGGAAACATGGTGGCAGAAGACCATCTCCTCACCCATGTGGAGCGTTCATGAAACGGGCGAAAATTACAAGATCAACCGCTACATCGCAAGCATCGGCGCCGACTACAAATTGGCCAGGGATTGGTCATTGAATTTCAAATATGGTCTGGATAACTATGCTGAAAACAGGAGAAATGTAGACCCCATCGGTACCCTCGCTTATTCCTCCACCGATTATTTAGGTGGCATGCACGAGGTACGGATCAGCAGCCTGCAGGTCAACTCCGACCTCATGTTGAATTATGATCATCAGTTCGGAAGTGATTTTCACCTTCACGGCCTGGTAGGAGGAAATGTGTTCTACCATAAATACGATGTACTGGATATAACGGGAACTTCGTTTGCACTGCCGGACCTGTTTGATATCACCAATACGGAAACACAGACTATTTATCATTATTCTTATCAGAAACAAACCCTGGGCGTGTACGGAGATCTCCAGGCCAGCTATAAGGACATCTTATACCTGGAAGGAACCTTGCGAAACGACTGGTCTTCCACCTTGCCCCGGAACAATGACCACTTCCTGTTCCCTTCGGTCAGTGGCGGTTTCATCTTCTCCGACCTGCTTAAACAGGATTGGCTTTCCTACGGAAAACTACGGGTTTCGTATGCGGGTACGGCCAACGATGGACTGCCTTATTATACATCTACGACCTATAGTACTATCACGCCCACTGTTTTCAGCAACGTTCGCTATTCTTACGCTACCCAGCTGGGCGATCCGAACCTCAAACCGGAGTGGACCCGGCAGGAAGAAGTCGGATTGGACTTGGGCTTTTTTAAGAAAAAAGTGCTGTTGGAAGCGACTTATTATAACAAAAAATCGCATGACCTGATCCTCGTCGCGCCTACTTCCAACGCCACGGGGGTGACTACCCAGATCGTCAACCTGGGCGAGATCTCCAACAAAGGCGCCGATGTAACGCTTACTTTCAAGGATGTCGTCAAATCAAAGAATTTTACCTGGACCTCGGCCTTTAATTTCTCCAGGAATGTAAGCAACGTCATCAAAGTGGGAGACAACGGCAACGATAAAGTGATCCTCGCAGGCGGATCCAACGCCACGGCCGAAATCGACGCACAGAAAGGACAGCCCTTCGGCGCCATATACGGCTATGCCTGGACCCGCTATGGCGTTTCGGAGACCGATCCTAATTATACAAAAGCTCCCTACTTACTTACCAGTGGCCAGCCTACTCAATCCGCTGGTAAAGTGTTATTGGGTAATACCAGCCCTAAATTCATCCTTGGCTGGAACAATAACATGACTTACAAGCATTTTAATTTTGGATTTACTCTCGAATGGAGACATGGCGGCGATGTCGTTAATGACTTCAACAACCTCCTGACCTATGCAGGCAAGGGCTATCTTACGCAAAACAGGTATTACAGCGATACTTACGCCGGCGCCAACGCTACCAAAACATACGTGGGCGTGGATGACAACGGTAAAGCTACTACAGGTACTCCCGTACAATTGTCGAAGAACTGGTATACCGGCACCTTCAAGAATGTCGATGAGAATTATGTAGAGGACGCCAGTTGGCTGCGCCTTAGAAACGTTTACCTCGGTTATTCCCTTCCGGAAGGCATCGCAAGATCACTCCGTGTCAAAGGAATTGAGTTCACTGTCGCCGGGAGAAATGTTTGGTTGCATACAAAATACCATGGGATCGATCCGGAAGTTAGCGGATTTGGCAGCGGGCCAAACGGGGTTACGGGAATCGACTATAACAGCGTTCCCAACACTAAGTCATGGGATGCAAGCATCAAAATTAAATTTTAAGGCATAGCAGCGAAGTTTAACCGAGGTAAATAAAAAATCAAAAAATTATGAAACTAAGACTTAAAATAGTACTAATTGCCATTTTAGGCACTACTATATTGGGAGTTGCTTCCTGTAAGAAAGTATTGGATAGACTGGCGGAGTATAACATTAATGAAAATAATCCATCCAAAGCTTCTTCATCGACCCTGCTCACGGCCGCTGAATTTTCCGGAGTCATGGTGGATGAAGGAAGCTTCACTTCCGGGGCCTCTGGTGCTGCCAGCAACGGTGACGGTGACGGGTTCCTTGGCATTTTTGCCGGGCATTTTGCCGGTAACCATGCGGAAGGTGTTGATTTTAACCAATATATTCTCACACATGGCTCCTTCTCCTTTCTGTTCAATGATGCCTATGCTTCTTCTTTGATGAACCTAAAACAGCTTATCCTTAACCAGGGAGTAGGCGAAGAAGGATATGTTGGCATCGCAGAGATCCTAGAGGGATATCAATTGGGATACCTGACGGCTGTTTACGGAGACATTCCCTGGACACAGGCGCTGGATGTGATCAAATACCCCCAGCCGAAATACGATGCCCAGTTAGCCATCTACGACACCGTTCAAACCCTCCTAAGCGATGGCATCGCGAAGGTAAATGCAGCTAACGCCAGTAGTACCGACCTCGCCGTTAGCGGGGATATCATTTACGGAGGCGACTTCGGTAAATGGGCTGCAGTAGGGTACCTCCTGAAAGCCAGGTTCTATAACCACTTTAGCAAGAAAGATCCCAGCGGTTCGGCCACTTCGGCCTTGCTCATGGTAGATAGCGCCAAACTGGCCGGTTTTTCCGCCAACGCGGACGCTGGTAACTTTGCCCTACCCTACGACGGCCTGACAGCACAAACCATCAACCCCTGGTATGGCATGTGGACCAATGGCATGCTAGCGGCTAATAAGCCCTTCCTCGATTCTATGATAGCACAGAACGACCCCCGTTTGAACGCTTACTTTACCTCCATCAACGGCGTCACCGGTGACAATGTCTATGGTTTAGGCAAAGTACAGAGCGGTGTAGTGGGCAATGGCGATTATATGGGCATCGGCCCGGATGCCTGGTCCTATTATGGACAAAAGACTTCCCCGGTACAGATGGCTACCTATCCCGAATTATTGATGATAGAAGCAGAAGCTGCTTTACGGGCAGGCGACGCCGGTCGCGCAGCCACGGCGCATAATGCGGCCATCACCGACCAGATCAATGCGGTCCTTTCCCTGCCGGCGTCGCAGACCTCCGACAAGAACTTGGTAGCGGCCTACCTCGCCAAATATGCCAGTGAAACGGCAGGTACCATAACCCTGGCAAAGATCAT